>JAPLRA010000309.1 GCA_026399445.1 Sulfuritalea sp. | reverse complement strand
GACGGCATCGTCTATACCGGCTTCCTCTATGCCGGCCTGATGATCAAGCCCGATGGCAGCTTGCGCGTGCTCGAATTCAACTGCCGCATGGGCGATCCGGAAACCCAACCGATCATGATGCGGCTGAAGAGCAATTTTGTCGAACTGGTTGACGCCGCGATCGACGGCCGCCTCAACGAAGTCGAAGCCGAGTGGGACCGCCGCGTTGCCCTCGGCGTGGTCATGGCTGCCGCCAACTATCCCGAGACCCCGCGCAAGGGCGACGTGATTCACGGCCTGCCGGCAGCGACCGAGGACAGCCACGTGTTCCATGCCGGCACGGCAGAGAAGAACGGCGAGGTGGTAACAGCGGGCGGGCGCGTACTCTGCGTCACGGCGCTGGGCGACAACGTCAAGGTGGCGCAGAAGCGTGCCTATGAAGTGCTCGATCCGATCAGTTTCGACGGCATGCAGTGTCGCCGCGATATCGGTTTTAGAGCGATCAAGCGCTGAGGAAATGATTCTCCCTCCTGCCACGCTTGGCATGCTCGGCGGCGGCCAGTTGGGTCGCTTCTTCGTCATTGCCGCGCATGAACTGGGCTACCGCGTGGTGGTGCTCGATCCCGATCCGCAGAGCCCGGCCGGACGCATCGCCGACCAGCATCTGATCGCTGCCTACGACGATCCCGATGCGCTGAACCTGATGGCCGAGTCCTGTGCCGCGGTGACCACTGAATTCGAGAATGTTCCGGCGGGCAGCCTCGCCTATCTGTCGAAGTTTCTGCCGGTGCGGCCCTCTGCCGCCGCGGTCGGCATCAGCCAGAATCGCAGTGCGGAGAAGGGCTTCCTCAGGCAGCACGGCTTTCCGCACGCGCCCTACGCCGACGTGCGTAGCGAGGCCGACATCGCGCAAGCCAACGCCGGCCTGTTCCCCGGCATCCTCAAGGTGGCCCGGTTCGGCTACGACGGCAAGGGTCAGGTGCGAGTGCAGAGCCGCGAAGAAGCACTGCTTGCATTCCGGCAGCTGAAGCACGAGCCCTGCGTGCTGGAACAAAAGCTGTCGCTCGATTACGAAGTCTCGGTAGTGCTGACGCGCGACGCGGCCGGTGTGGTGAAATGTTTCCCCACCGCCGAGAACAGCCACCGCCACGGCATCCTCGATGTGTCCATCGTGCCGGCGCGTACCTCGGGCTGCCTGGCCGGCAATGCAGAAGAGATCGCCGAGGGCATCGCACAGAAGATGGATTACGTCGGTACCCTGGCCGTCGAGTTCTTCATCGTGCGTGGCCAGCTCTTTGTCAACGAAATGGCGCCACGGCCGCACAACTCGGGGCATTACACGATCGACGCCTGCGTCACCAACCAGTTCGAGCAGCAGGTGCGGGCGCTGACGGGCCTGCCTCTGGGCGAGGCGCGTGCCCATTCGGCCGCAGTGATGGTGAACCTGCTCGGCGATCTGTGGTACCTGCAGGACCCGCATCACAGCCACGAACCCGACTGGAGGAAACTGTTGGCGGTGCCTAACCTCAAGCTGCATCTCTATGGCAAGCATCACGCTCGTCCGGGACGCAAGATGGGTCATTTCACCGTGATCGGCAGCGACGCGCAGGAGGTGCAAAAGTCGGCTCTGGCGGCACGGCGATTGATCGGCATTCGTGATGAATGATGTGTCCCGCGCAGCCGCTTTGCTGCGTGCCGGAGAGTTGGTCGCCTTTCCCACCGAGACGGTCTATGGCCTCGGAGCCGATGCCCGTAATCCGCTTGCCATCGCCAAAATATTTGCCGCCAAGGGCCGGCCCGCTGACCATCCGCTGATCGTGCATCTGCCGGACGCCTCGCACCTTGAACGCTGGGCGATCGATATTCCCGAGGTGGCGCGCAAACTCGCCGCCGCCTTCTGGCCCGGGCCATTGACGCTGATCCTCAAGCGGCATCCCTCGGTGCCGGATGCCGTCACCGGAGGTCAGGACACGGTCGGTTTGCGCGTGCCGAATCACCCGCTGGCCCTGCAATTGCTGCGCGAATTTTGCGGTGCGAATGGCGGTGGATTGGCGGCGCCCTCGGCCAATCGCTTCGGCCACGTCAGTCCGACCACGGCGGAGCATGTGCGCGAAGAACTCGACGACGCCGTGGCGATGATTCTCGACGGCGGCCCCTGCGCCGTCGGTATCGAATCCACCATCCTCGATCTCTCCGGCGGTGAGCCGCGCATCTTGCGTCCCGGCATGCTGGATGCGACGGCTATCGGCGCGATCCTCGGCTACCTTCCCGAGTTTGGCGGGGCGCAGAACGCACCGCGGGTCTCGGGCAGCCTCGAGGCCCACTATGCGCCGCGTACGCCCTTGCGACTGGTGGCCGTGGCGGAACTGGCCGAGGCAGCAAGCCAAGCGCTTGGCGCCGGCCGGCGTGTCGCCGTGCTGGCGGCACACCCCATCGGCCTCAGCCACGAAAATCTTGCCTGGTGTCCCGCCAGCGCCGACCCGGCGCAGTTCGCCCATGACCTTTATGCCCAGTTGCGCGAACTCGATGCGATGGGCTGCGACCTGCTGCTTGTCGCAGCGCCTCCCGCCGATGAAGCCTGGCGCGCCGTGACCGATCGCCTGCGCCGCGCCGCCGCCGGGTCGAAATAGGACCGAAACACTCCTGTCATCAAGGTCTAAAGTTTTCGGGCAGCGGCCGATAATTTTCCTGAACGCGGATTTTCCGCAAAGAGGAGGGACTTATGGCTGCCAAAGGGCGCAAGGGCTCACGTCCGGGAAAAGTTCAGGTGGATTCAGACCGCTCCGGCCGCAGCATCGGATCCGCCGTGAATGTCGCCATCAACCGTGGATTCGTGGTGGGGCGCGAGGTTTTCGTCGGCAGTATTCCGGGCATCGTGGTCGGCTACAACATCGCCAGCTTCGGCCGGTTCATCGGCAACGCCTACCCGCTGGTGGTGCGCACCGCTTTGGGCGTCACCAAGTGCGGCGTGGATGAGGTGAGCCTGGTTTAGGGCAACTTCCCTTGCCGTATCCCCGTTGATATAATCCGCGCCGCCGGGGGGTGTAGCTCAGTTGGGAGAGCGCGACGTTCGCAACGTCGAGGCCAGCGGTTCGATCCCGCTCACCTCCACCACAAGATTATCCAAGGCAGTCCAAAGAAGGCCAGAAAGCCCAGTAAATACAAGGCTTCTGGCCTTTTTCACGTCCATAACTATCCACGTTGAGCTATTGCAATCAGCCCCTGATTGGGGGCATGATTGGGGGCATAGACGGTCACTACCAAGGACGATGCCCCCAAATGCTTACCGATACCGCGATTAGGAAGGCCAAGCCCTCCAACAAGCCAATTCGTATGTTTGACGGCGGAGGGCTGTATTTGGAGGTGGCAACCTCTGGCGGGAAGTTGTGGCGTCTCAAATATCGGTTCAACAAGAAGGAGAACCGACTAGCCCTTGGAACCTATCCCGACACCGGTCTGGCCAAGGCAAGAGAGAAACGCGACGAAGCCCGGAGGCTGTTGGCCGATGGCGTTGATCCCAGCGAGAATCGGAAGGTACAAGCGGCGGCGAAGGTTGCGCTGGCGGAAAACAGCTTTGAGGTGATAGGCCGCGAGTGGTTTGCCAAGATGAAACCCGAATGGGCGGATTCTCACGCCGACAAGATCATGGCGCGACTTGAAAGGGATATTTTTCCGTGGTTAGGCAAGCAGCCAATAGCCGAGCTAACTCCTGTCGAAGTCTTAACGACGTTGAAACGGATCAGTGACCGTGGAGCAAAGGACACGGCGAAGAGAGCGCAGCAGGATTGCGGCGGCGTGTTCCGATATGCTATCCAGACAGGCCGCGCAAGTTACAACCCTATCCCCGATCTGCGTGGTGCTCTGCCGAAGGCTATCGGAGGTAACTTTGCTGCGTT
>JAPLRA010000070.1 GCA_026399445.1 Sulfuritalea sp. | reverse complement strand
CCGACCAGCACCATCAGCCCGCCCAGTGGCTGCGCCAGGTCGCGCGCCACGGCGCATTTGCAAACTCCGTTGCCCGCGGCGCAATGAGCATCGAGATGAGGAAAGGAAATGTCGATTCCGTTCGCGACGAAATGCAGCCGATTGGCAAAGACAGGGATGTTGGGCAGTCCGGCAGCGTGGGTGGCCACCTGAATCGGGTAATCCAGGCCATCGCTGACGATGGCCACCGCCGCGTGCCGACAGACGTGCTGGTAGAAGGGCAGAAAGGAGGCATCGAGTTCGATCGACTGAAAGAATTCCTCCAGCGTATTCCGATCGGCCCGAACCATGCGAATCTGCCGGCCCATGCATTCGACCGCCGTGATGCGTTCCTGCAGCCAGTCCTGCTCGACATGCTGCCACGCGGCGGGCGCGAACTTGTCGAGCAGAGTGTCGACAGTATCCTTGAGCGCAAGCGTGCCGTCGAAATCGATAACAAATAGCATCTTCTGAAAAGTGTCTGTTGGGAAGACAAGAATGCTGTCGCGTCGAACAAGCGACCAGGGAACATTCCTTAACAGCGGATTCCTCCTCCGCGCTACGCCGATTGCGATTCTTTTTTGATGCGCGGCAATTCGACGGGAACCATGATAACCCATCCGCCTTCGGGCTGGCCATGGCTACCGTCGGTCCGGCAAATCGCGAACTTCTGTGCAAGATTTCAGGGATTTGATTTAGGCTGTCTGCACTTGAGACAGAAAACAGTGAGGCAGGTGCCACCATGATTGACCGAGAAGACCATCTGCGCCTTCAGCGCGCCAAGTTGTTCGCCAACATCAGCCTGGAAAGCGTGGAGCACCTGTTGGAGCGCTGCCACCGGCTGAACCTGGAGCGCGGCGAACATTTGCTGGAGGCGGGTGCGGCCAACAGTCACTTGTATCTGATACTTGACGGTGAGCTGCGCGTCTATCTGGCTGATCGCGCCATGCCGGAGCACGCCGTTTTCGGCACTGGCGATTGCGTCGGCGAGATGTCGCTGCTCGATGGCCAGAAGGCATCGGCTCTGGTGCTGGCGGCGAAGGATACGCGGCTGCTGGCGATGCCGCACGAGGTGCTCTGGGCGCTGGTCGATTGTTCGCACGGCGTGGCGCGCAACCTGTTGGCCATCATGGCCGGCCGCATGCGCAACGACAACCTGGCCATGATCAATTCGCAGAGCCAGAGTCTCGAATTCGAACAGGCGGCGAGCGTGGATGCGCTGACCGGGATTCACAACCGGCGCTGGCTGCTGGAAGCCTATCCGCGGGCCATCACCCGCTGCGAGCGCAGTGGTGTGCCGTTGTGCCTGGTGATTGCCGACATCGACTTGTTCAAGCGCTTCAACGACCGCTTCGGCCATCTTGCGGGTGATGCCGTGTTGCGTCGCGTGGCCCGCCAGCTGGCCGATGGCCTGCGCACGCAGGACCTGATCGCTCGCTACGGCGGCGAGGAATTCCTGATTTTGCTGCCGCAGTCCGGTCTTGATGAGGCCCTGGTGATCGCCGAACGCTTGCGCGGCCTGGTGGCCGCCTGCGCTCTGGAGACCAATGAAGGCAAACAGGGCGTGACGCTCAGTTGCGGTGTGGCGCAGATGCTCAAGGGCGAAACGCTGGATGGATTGACGGCCCGCGCCGATGCGGCCTTGCGCAGCGCCAAGGAGAATGGCCGCGACCGGGTGGAAATGGCCGAATAGACGCGGTCAGCCCGTGCCGCCGACGGTCAGCCCGTCGATGCGCACCGTCGGCTGGCCGACACCGACCGGCACGCTCTGGCCTTCCTTGCCGCAGGTTCCGACACCGGAATCGAGCGCCATGTCGTTGCCGATCATGGAGACGCGCATCATCGCCTCGGGGCCGCTGCCGATCAGCGTGGCGCCCTTCACCGGAGTGGTGATTTTGCCGTTTTCGATGAGATAGGCCTCGGCGGTGGAAAAGACGAATTT
>JAPLRA010000307.1 GCA_026399445.1 Sulfuritalea sp. | reverse complement strand
GATTCTAGCACTGGAGGTGTCACCTCATGCTCGGCGTGTTCTCCGTCAGTCTCGGTGTTCTGCTTGCGCTTTCTCTCGCACTTGTGATCGTCTACTTTTACCTCAAGGACATCACACAGAAGAAGCACTCGATCCTGCGAAACTACCCGCTGATAGGGCGTTTTCGCTACTTCTTCGAACAACTCGGCGAATATTTCCGGCAGTACTTTTTCCTCGGTGATCGCGACGAGCGTCCCTTCAACCGATCGACGCGCTCCTGGGTCTATCGTATGGCCAAGAACGAGGGGGGCGTGCTCGGCTTTGGCTCGACCTACAACCTGCATGAGGCCGGCGCGCTGATTTTCGTCAATGCGCCGTTTTCAGTATTGGAGGATGACCGCTTGCCGACGCCGCCGCTGCCGATCGGCGAGGGCTATTGCGCCAAGCCTTTTGTCGCGCGCTCGATCGTCAATGTCAGCGGCATGAGCTTCGGCGCAATCTCGAAACCGGCGGTGCAGTCGCTGTCGCGCGGCGCGGCGAAGGCGGGTTGCTGGATCGACACAGGCGAAGGCGGCTTGTCGCCTTACCATCTGGAGGGCGGCTGTGATGTCATCATGCAGATCGGCACGGCGAAGTATGGCGTGCGCGATGAAAACGGGCACCTGTCGGACCAGAAGCTGCGCGAAATCGCCGCGCACGAATCGGTGCGTGCCTTCGAGATCAAGCTGTCGCAGGGCGCCAAGCCGGGCAAAGGCGGCGTGTTGCCTGGCGGCAAGGTGACGGCCGAGATCGCCCGCATTCGCGGCATTCCGGAAGGCATGGATTCGCTGTCGCCCAATCGCCATCCCGAAATCACCAACATGGATCAGCTGCTCGACATGGTGCTGCGCGTGCGCGAGGTGACCGGCAAGCCGGTCGGCCTCAAGACCGCCATCGGCGGGTGGCAGTTCATGAACCTGCTGACCGAGGCCGTGGCCCGGCGCGGCATTGCGGATGCGCCGGATTTCATCGCGGTGGATGGTGGCGAGGGTGGTTCGGGTGCCGCGCCGCAGGCCCTGGCCGACCACATGTCGCTGTCGATTGAAGAAGCGCTGCCACGCGTGGTGGATGCCTTGATCGAGGCCGGCATCAAGGAGCGGGTGAAGGTCATGGCGGCGGGGCAGTTGGTGACGTCGGCACGCGCGGCATGGGCGCTGGCCTGCGGCGCCGATTTTGTGAACAGCGCGCGCGGCTTCATGTTCGCGCTGGGCTGCATCCAGGCCCTGCGCTGCCACACCAATACCTGTCCGACCGGGATCACGACCCACAACCCGCGACTGCAGCGCGGCCTGGTGGTGGAAGAGAAATTCGAACGGGTGGCGAACTACTGCCTGAACATGAACAAGGAAATCGACATGATCGCGCACAGCTGCGGCCTGCGCCACGCCCGCGAATTTCGCCGCGAGCATGTGCGCATCGTGCAGGCCGACGGCCGCAGCACGGCACTCAACATGCTGTATCCCTATCCTTTGCAGCGTTTGCCTGCCTGAACCTTTCCGAGAGTGCGATCGACAGGCTGCTGACGGCGATCACCGCCATGCCGGCGATCGAAAGCAGATCGGGCAGGTGGTCGTAGAACATCCCGCCGAGCAGCGTGGCCCATATCAGTTGGGCATACAGGAAGGGCGAG
>JAPLRA010000410.1 GCA_026399445.1 Sulfuritalea sp. | reverse complement strand
GAATCGCGGCAGAAGGGACAGAACATGCCGAAGATGTGCGGCTCCGTCACGTTCTGCGGTTCATGTGCGCCAAGCACCCGAACCGGAAGCATGCCGGCGGCAATCAGCAATTCCTCCGCGGTATAGGTGCACATCGTTGCCACGACCTGTCCGCCGGTGCGCTTCTTCCAGTCACGTGCGTAATCGTGGCGATTCTCATACCAGCCCTTGAACTGGTCGAACAAACCATCAGCCATTGGTGCCTCCTTTTTGGCGATCCACCGCACTTCTGTGCTTTGGACGCGGCATTCATTAGATAAGGAACTATTGTTCCTTAAGGGAACCATACTGCACACTCTGAGCGGAGTATGCGTCAGGAAATCCAGCCCGTCAAGAAGGTTATGCAATATTTTGCAGCATCAACTAAATCACACTTTATTGTTTTTCTTCAATCTGTTACTATTCTTTTACACAAACGAACGGGTGATAAAACAAAATAGTTTTTGACATGGATCAAATTCATGTACTATAGTGCATTACCCAAGTACGGCAGCCAAAAGGTGACAGCGCATCATGGTACCGATCGAAAAACCCGGACTACCCATCGCACCGCGCTTCCTCGATGAAGCGGCAGACACGGAATTCCTTCAGGCCTTGGGCATCCGCGTGCGCGAGTCGCGTGCCCGACGCGGCATGTCGCGCAAGGCCCTCGCCCTCACCGCCGATGTTTCGGAGCGCTATCTGGCCCAAGTGGAGAGCGGCGAGACCAATCCGTCCATCATGGTGCTGCGCCATGTCGCCCATGCACTCGGGATTTCCCTGATCGAACTGCTGGAACCGCAGCACAGTTCGCCCGAGTACCGGCTGATCTCGCGCTTTCTCGAACAGCTCTCGCCCAACCGGCTCGAAGAGGCCCTGCTGCGCCTGATGCGCGACTTCGGTAATGAAGACGCCTCGCGCCGCAAGCGCATTGCGCTGGTCGGCCTGCGCGGCGCGGGCAAATCCACCCTCGGTCGGGCACTGGCCAGCGAGTTGTCCCTGCCCTTCGTCGAACTCAACAGCGCTATCGAGGCCGAAGCCGGCATGAGCCTCAATGAGATATTCATGCTTTACGGCCAACCCGGATTTCGCCGGCTTGAGCGCGGCTGCCTCGAAAGCTTCATCGCCCAGCACGAGAGCGCCGTCATCACCGTCGGCGGCGGCATTGTTTCCGAGGCGGAAACCTTCAATCTGCTGTTGATGAACTGCTACACGGTCTGGGTCAAGGCCACCCCCGAGGAACACATGTCGCGCGTCGTCGCCCAAGGCGATCTGCGTCCCATGGAACGCAATACCGAAGCCATGGAAGACATGCGCCGCATCCTCGTTGCCCGCGAACCACTCTATTCGAAAGCCGATTTCACGCTCGACACCACGGGCCGCCAAGCGGAGGAATGCCTGGTGCAATTGCGCCAGGCCGTAACAACAAGCTGAAGCAACACCCCACCCTATAACGGAGAAGCGAATGACTTATCCAGAAGCCCCCCGGCAGACCATCACCTATGACACGCATCCCGACCGCTACAAGCACTGGCGCCTGAGTTGTGAAGGCCCCGTCGCCACGCTGCACCTCGACATCAATGAAGATGGCGGCATCAAGCCCGGCTACAAGCTGAAGCTGAACTCCTACGACCTGGGTGTCGACATCGAGCTGTATGACGCCCTGCAGCGCATCCGCTTCGAACATCCGGAAGTACGCAGCGTCGTGGTGACCTCTGGCCGCGACCGCATCTTCTGCTCCGGCGCCAACATTTTCATGCTGGGCCTTTCCACGCACGCGTGGAAAGTGAATTTCTGCAAATTCACCAACGAGACGCGCAACGGCATCGAAGATTCGAGCCGCCACTCCGGCCTCAAGTTCATCGCTGCCTGCAACGGCACCACCGCCGGCGGCGGATATGAACTGGCGCTCGCCTGCGACGAGATCATCCTGGTCGACGACCGCTCGTCGGCCGTCAGCCTGCCCGAAGTGCCCCTGCTCGGCGTACTGCCGGGCACCGGCGGCCTCACCCGCGTCACCGATAAGCGCCATGTGCGGCGCGATCACGCCGACATTTTCTGCACGCTGACCGAAGGCGTCCGCGCCCAGCGTGCCAAGGAGTGGCGACTGATCGACGACTACGCCAAGCCACAGCAGTTTGCCGAGAAGGTCAAACAACGCGCAGAGCAACTGGCAGCGCAGAGCGACCGACCCGCCGACGCCAAAGGCGTCGCCCTGCCGACGCTCACGCGCACCATCGACGAAGCCGGCTATCACTACCAGACCGTCGATGTGGCGATCGACCGCAAGGCGCGTCGCGCGACGCTGACCGTCGCAGCTCCAGCAGCCGCGGTAGCGAACGGGATTGACGACATCGTCGCCGCGGGCGCTTCCTGGTGGCCGCTGCTGATGGCGAGGGAACTCGACGATGCGATCCTGATGCTGCGCACCAACGATCTGGAAATCGGCACCTGGGTCATCAAGACCAGCGGGAATGCGCAATACGTGCTGGCTGCCGACGCGGCGCTGGCACAACACCAGCAACACTGGTTCGTCCGCGAGGTGATCGGCATGCTCCGGCGCACCCTGGCGCGCCTCGATGTCACCTCGCGCACCATGATTGCGCTGGTCGAGCGCGACACCTGCTTCGCCGGCACGCTGGCCGAACTGCTGCTTGCCGCGGACCGCAGCTTCATGCTGTCGCTGCCGGATGATCCGCTGCAGGAACCGAAAATCGCGCTATCGGAAATGAATTTCGGCAGCTATCCCATGGTCAATGGCCAGTACCGCATCGCCGCCCGCTTTTATGGCGAGGACGGCCCGATCGCGGCCGCCAAAGCCGCCGCCGGCAAGCCTCTGGGCGCTGCCGCCGCACTGGAACTGGGCCTGGTCACCGCCACGCCGGATGAGCTCGACTGGGACGACGAAATCCGCATCGTCCTCGAAGAGCGCGCCAGCCTGTCGCCCGATGCACTGACCGCGATGGAAGCCAACCTGCGCTTCGGTCCCGGCGAAACCATGGAAACCCGCGTCTTCGGCCGGCTCTCGGCCTGGCAGAACTGGATTTTCATCCGCCCCAATGCCGTCGGCGAAGCCGGCGCGCTGAAGGTCTTCGGCAGCGGCAACAAAGCGAAATTCAACTGGGAACGCGTCTGACGTTTCCGGACATAAAAGCACCCCCGACCCCAATCAGGAGAATGCCATGAGCATCGATTACAACCAAAAAATACCCAACAACGTCAACCTGTCCGAGAACAAGACCCTGCAGCGCGCGCTGGAGCACTGGCAACCGGAATTCATCAATTGGTGGAAGGACATGGGCCCGGACGACTCGCAGAGCTTCGACGTTTATCTGCGCACCGCGGTCAGCGTCGATCCCGGCGGCTGGGCGCACTTCGATTACGTCAAGATGCCCGACTATCGCTGGG
>JAPLRA010000324.1 GCA_026399445.1 Sulfuritalea sp. | reverse complement strand
CGATGGCCCGGGAATCAGTGCCGAGGATAGCGAGCGCATCTACCAGCCTTTCTACCGCGGCGCTGCACACAAAGGCGTTCCCGGCGCCCGCCTCGGACCGGCGATAGCCCACGAGTTCGCCCTGGCGCATCGTGGCAGCCTGGAAATCGTCGAGCGCGCGCAGGGCGCCCACTTTCGCGCCACGCTGCCGCTCGGCGTGCAGGCAGCATGAAGCCGGCACGCTCCCTGGCGGTGATTCTTGCCGTCGCGCTGATGGCGGGCTGCAGCGCCATTCAGCCGGCACCCGACGAGGCGCAGGAGGTGGCTGGAATGCTCGCCGCCTACGAACGCCTGGCGAGCGCGAAGATCGACGAGCAGCGCCGCGGTAGAAAGGCTGGAAGATGCGCTCGCGATCCTCGGCACTGATTCCCGGGCCATCGTCGATGACGTCGAGCACGGCGTTTTCGCCCTCGCGAGTCAGCGTGATATTCACCACGCCACCGTCCGGCGAGAATTTGATGGCGTTCGAAATCAGGTTGTCGGCCAGGGTTGCCAGCGCCTCGCTGCTACCCTCGATGGTCAGCGGAGCCAGCGAGCCGGTGACGCGCAGCTTGCGGTTGCGCGCGGCGAGCTGGATGCTCGTCAGGGTCTGTTCGATTACCTTGTCGAAGCGTATGGCGCCGGTTTCCATGTGGTCGCGCGCGTGACTGGCCTGCTGCATGCGCAGCACGCCGTCGATCAGTGCCTGCAGGCGCAGGGCATTGGTACTCATGATTCCCGCAATCTTGGCCTGCTGCGGCGTCAGCGGGCCGGCAACGCCTTCGCTGAGCAGGCTGGCGCCTTCGCGCAGGGTGGCCAGCGGCGTTTTCAATTCGTGAGACGCATGGCGCATGACGCGGGTCCGATCCTTCTCCAGCGCCACCATGCGCTTTCTGAGCCACTCCAGACGGCCCCCCACGCGCTGCATGTCGTCGGGCCCCTTGAGATGGATGCGCCGGTCCAGCCGGCCTTCGCCGAGCGCCTGTACTGCGCGTTCGAAGCGGCTCCAAAGGCGCTCGACCATACGGCGGCCGAACCAGACCAGCAGGCCGGTCAGCGCCAGCGCCGCCAGCATGGCCGCGATCAGCCTTTCCCTCAGGCTTTCGGCCTTCAGGCGAAATGCTTCGCGCTCCTCCTCCACCAGTCGATTCGCTTCAATCAGAAGGGGATCGAGGTCGCGCTTGATGGTCGCCAGGGTCGCCTTCAATTGCGGCAGTTTCTCGGCACGAGGACCCAGCTTCTCGTAGGCGGTTGCCTCCCTCTGGTCCATGTCGCGGACGCGGACGGCGAGGCTGGCAAGCAGGGACATGCCGGCATACTCCTGCGCGCTCCGTCGCCATTCCTTGCGTTCGGCAAGGTACTCGTCGAGCAGCGATGGATCGCGCAGCACTTCGTATTGCCGCAGGATGCGTTCCATGTGGGTGAGGTCTTCCTGCAACGCATAGCCCAGCGTGGCGGCCCGTGAGGCCTGGCGCACCGTCACCTCGCTGCGTCGGGCAAGTTCGTCGACCGTCATCGAGGCATAGCCGACCGCGCCCAGCAAGGGCAGGATCGCGAGGACGTTGCCCAGCACGATCAGTCTCAGGAATGAACGGGGATAGAGATTCACGCGGGTCTATTCTGTTCCGAACTTGGTTTCAACGCGGATGCCCATTGCCTTGAGCATCGGGGTCGGCAGTATGCCGCCGGCGCAGACGATCACGGCATCGTTCGCCAGTTTCACCGTGTCCTCGCATTCAAGATAGACGAATTCTGCCTCGATTCGGTTGATTGTCGAGCCCAGCAGTACCCTCAGGCTTCCCCTCGCCTCGGCCTCGGCGAGATGCTCGCGGTTCTTCTGCTTGACGCGGCCGAAGGCTTCGCCGCGATAGGAAAGCGTGACCGAGCTACCCTCTTCGGCGGCGATCGCAACCGCTGCCTCGATCGCCCTGTCGCCGCCGCCGACCACCAGCACATGCCGGCCGCGGTACTGCTCCGGGTCGATCAGGCGATAGACGACCTTGGGCAGTTCCTCGCCGGGGACCCCGAGCTTGCGCGGCGTGCCACGCCGGCCGATGGCCAGCAGCACGGCGCGGGTGCCGTATTCGGCGCGATCGGTCTTGACGATGAAGCCGTTGTCGACTGCGGTCACCTTTTCGACGCGCTGCCCGAACTCGATCTTCATGCCGAAGCGGTCGACAATGTCTTGCCAGAACGCCAGCAAGGACTCTTTCGATATCTCGCCGAGTTTGGCATTGCCCGCCAGCGGCAGCACCACCGGCTGGGTCATCACGATCTTGTTGCGCGGATAGTGATAGACGGTGCCACCGAGCGAATCTTCCTGTTCGAGCGTGACGAAGCGCAGCTTTTTTTCCATCGCGCCGAGCGTCGCCGACAGGCCGGCCGGACCCGCGCCGACGATGACGACGTCGAGCTCGCAACTGCCGCGGCTCGCCTTGACCACCGACTCGATGGCCTGCTTGCCCTGTTCGGCAGCTTTGCGCACCAGGCCCATGCCGCCCAGTTCGCCGGCGATGTAGATGCCCGGCACATTGGTCTCGAAGGTCGGCTTGACGTAGGGAATATCGATGCCGCGCGTTTCCGTCCCGAAAACCAGTTTGATGGCTTCCACCGGGCACGCCGCGGCACAGGCGCCATGGCCGATGCACACCGTCGGATTGACCAGTTGCGCCTTGCCATTGACGATGCCCAGCGCTTCCTCCGGGCAGGCATTGACGCAGGCGCCGGCGCCGCAACACAGCGCGGGATTGATCACCGGGTGCAGGCTCGGCGGCTCGGTCATGCCGCTCTCCACCGACTGGCTCAGCACCGCGACGGATGCCAGTTCGCGACGACGGCGGGCCTGGATATGGAACAGCAGGGCAAATGCCAGAGGTACCGCATACGCCGACCACAGCAGCAATGGCGTCATGGTGTCCGGCTCTTTCCCGGAGCGATGAATGCGCCGCCGGCGGGCAGGCTGTTCTCCGGCTTCTTCACCTTGCGCCAGTCGTCGGCGACATGGCATTTGTCGCATTGCAGGTCGAAGCTGCCGAAGTGCACGTCTTCTTTTTCGTGGCAGGCGTGGCAGCGGCTGTCGGTTTTGGTCCGGTAGAGCGGGGCGCGGTGGCAGGTGGCGCACTGGACCTTGACGTGCTTGCCGGCGAGGGTGAAGGGCGTGTCGCGGCCGTGGTCGAAGGTCGATGGCTTGAAGCTTTTTTCGTTATGGCAGGTCTCGCACTTGTCGCCATAGTTGCCCTTGTGGCCTTTTTCGCGGTCGTGGCGCT
>JAPLRA010000044.1 GCA_026399445.1 Sulfuritalea sp. | reverse complement strand
TTGTCCAAGGCAGAGCGCGGTTATCGCTTGCACACTGGCGCGCCGTCGGTGCCCTTCAAGGCGGGAACCGTGCCGCTCTTGGCGGCAATGCCGCCCTTCGAAGCCTTTCGCCGGATTGCGCTGGCCTGCCTCGAACACCTGCAGCAGAACCATGCCGGGGCGCTCTCCAGCGACGACCCGGAATACATCCACCAGATGCGCGTTGCTGCGCGCCGGCTGCGCGCTGCCCTGCGGCTTTTCGCGCCGGTGCTGCCGGATGGTTTTACCGAGCCGCTGCGTGCCCCACTGTCCGCCTTGATGCAACAACTTGGACGCGCGCGCGACCTCGATGTGCTGCTCGCAGAAATCACCGATCCGGTACTGGCTGCGCTGCCCAACGAACCGCGGCTGCCTGCGCTGGCCAGCGACATTACCAACCGCCGATATACGGCACGAGCGTCGGCGATTGCCATGCTCGCCGCTCCGGACTATGGGCGCATGTTGCTGACCGCGCTCGAATCGCTGCACGCCAAGCCGGCTGCCGAACCGGCAACAATCGTGCTGCAGAGCTTCGCCGCCGAACGCCTGAAACGCCTGCGCAACAAGGTACGGCGACTGGCGGCGGCCGCGCGCATTGACGATCCGGAGTCGCTGCACGCGCTGCGCATCGGCGTCAAACGTCTGCGCTATGCGCTGGAATTTTTTTCGCCCCTGGCACCGCAGCATGCCTCGCATCGGATACTGAAGCAGCTTGCCGCACTGCAGGACATATTGGGCCAACTCAACGACCTATCCAACGCAGGAGCGATGCTGATGGATTGCGCCGGGGACGACCCGCGGCTACGCGAGGCAGTAACGCTGATCGGTGGATGGCACGGGCCTCACTACGCAAGCCTCCAGGCACGCGTCTCGCACGAACTGGCCGGACTGGCGCGGCTGCGCCTGCCAAAACTGGTCCGCAGCGTCGGGTAATGCTTCTGTAACGCCCGCAGTTCAGCATTGCATCCACTACCGAAGGAACGACGATGGATTTGATTCTCTGGCGCCATGCCGAGGCCGAAGATGGCGAAGGCACCACCCCGGATCACAAGCGCCGCCTGACCGCGCGCGGAGAAATGCAGGCAAGACAGGTTGCGCGCTGGCTGCGCAAGCATTTGCCGCGGAAACGGAAGATCCTCGTCAGCCCTGCCGAACGCACCCAGCAAACCGCGCATGCGCTCGAGTTGCCTTACGAGATCGAGCCCCATTTGGGCACCGGTGCTTCGGCGAAGGAGGCGCTGACAGTGGCAGGATGGCCTGACGAGAGCGGCGCTGTCGTAATCATTGGGCATCAACCGACCCTGGGCCGTATTGCGGCACTCCTGCTCGGCGGACAGGAGGCGGACTGGGCGATCAAGAAAGGCGGCGTCTGGTGGTTCTCCAGTCGCGTGCGTAACGACGGAACGCAAGCCGTGCTGCGAGCAGTCTTGAATCCCGACTTCGCCTGAATGCGGCGAAGGGGTCAATTGCATGCCGAACTCATAACTATTGCGGAAACCGCCAACTTTTGATAATTTAGGCATCGATATTTCCATAGTGTCTCACCAACCAGAGCCTTGCCCAAATGTCCAAGAAAACCGTTTCTGCCGCTTCCGACACCGAAACGCGCGCCACCTCGGAGCATGCGCCCGACCTCCGGCTGTGGCTGCGCACGCTGGCCTGTACCAATCTGATCGAAAACCACATCCGCTCGCGCTTGCGCGCCGAGTTCGACATCACGCTGCCCCGTTTCGATCTCATGGCCCAGCTGGAACGCTCGCCGCAGGGGCTCAAAATGGGCGAACTGTCGAAGCGCATGATGGTTACCGGCGGTAACGTGACCGGGATTACCGATCAGTTGGTTGCTGAAGGCCTGGTTGTCCGCGAAGACAGCCCCAAGGATCGGCGTGCCTACATCGTCAAGCTAACGCCGGAAGGCCGCCGCAGCTTCCGTAAAATGGCCGAGGCGCATGAAAAGTGGGTAGTTGAGCTCTTCGTCGGCATGGACGAAAACCAACGTGGTCAGCTCTACGAATTGCTTGCGGTCCTGAAAACCAGTGCCGCAAAGGCTGCCGGGAAAAAATAGACGGTCCCGTCCACCGGTGATTCTGTGAAGTTCTGCCGTAGAATCTGTTCAGCATTCATCGCCCACACGAACATGAAACTCCGCTACGGTCTGATCCTGATTTTTCTGACACCCTTGCTCGCCGGCTGCGAACAGCTCGGTTTCGAAGACCCTGCTGCCGAGAAGGCGCGTGAGGAAGCCGAAGGCAAAGCCATCGGCAGCGGTTGTCGGCAGACCGGCCGGGTCTTGGAGGACTGCTACCAGATCAATCGCAAGGCGCCCAAGGCCGCGATTTTTTCCGGCTGGCGCGAGATGGATGCCTACATGCGTGAAAACAAGATCGAGGAAATAAAGCCAGAGTCTGCCGCAACGGCACCCGCCGCAACTTCGCCTGCCAAGAATGGGGGGGCGCCGAAGCCTGCGCAGGAAGCGGCATCCCCCTCGCCGCAAAAAGGCGAATCCACAACTGCCAAACCGGCAGCGGAAGCCAAACCAGCCGCTGAAGCCAAGCCGGCCGAAGCCGCGCCAGAGAAGAGAGCCCGCCCCGCGCTCGCGCGGTAAGCGCCTTGTTCCCGGGCAACCGACAACTCAGGGCGCCGGATTGTAATAGCGCAAATGCAGCGCTTCGATCTCTTGCAGAACCTCGTCGGTTAACACGCCGGAGCAACCGGCAATGTCCTCGCGCAACTGTTCCATCGTGGTAGCGCCAATGATCGTGCTGGCAACGAAGCCGCGCGAAGCGACAAAGGCCAGAGCCATCTGTGCCAACGTCATGCCGTGGCGCCGGGCCACGTCCGCGTATGCCGCGACGGCCGGTTGCACATTGACCTTCGAGTAGCGCTGCGCGAAACCCTGGAATAGCGTCAAGCGGCCGCCGGCCTTTGGATCGGCGAGATACTTACCCGACAGCAAGCCGAAGGCGAGCGGTGAATACGCCAGGAGGGCCACGTTCTCGCGAAAGCCGATTTCGGCCAGGCCCATTTCCCAGGTCCGATTGAGCAGGCTGTAGGCATTCTGGACCGACACCACGCGCGGCAATTTGTGCTGTTCCGCCTGTTGTAGGAACTGCATCAGGCCCCAGGGCGTCTCGTTGGACAAACCAATGCAACGCACCCGGCCTTCCTTGACGAGTTCCGCCAACGCCGCCAATGTCTCGACCACGGGTACATAGTCGCGCTCATTGCCGGGATCGAAATGGTACTGACCGAAGATGGGTGTGTTGCGATCAGGCCAATGCAACTGATATAGATCCACGTAGTCGGTTTGCAGACGCTTCAGCGAAGCTTCGAGGGCGGCGCGGATGTTCTTGCGGTTGAATGCCAAGTCGCCGCCCCTGATCCACTTCATGCCGCGACCCGGCCCGCTGATCTTGGTAGCGAGAACAATCTTGTCGCGTGCCTGTCGTTTCAGCCAGGTACCAACATAGGTTTCCGTCTTGCCATAGCTTTCGGCGTTGGGCGGCACCGAATACATCTCCGCCGTATCGATGAAGTTGATACCCTGCGCCAGCGCAAAAATCGAGCTGCTGATGGGCATCGGCCTCGCTGTTCTGGGTGCCAAAGGTCATGGTACCCAGGCAGACACTGGAAACGCTGAGGTCGCTCTGGCCGAGCTTCGTGTAACGCATGGGCGAAACTCCTATTTTCGTCTGGGAGCGCTATTCTATGGGGGTAGGTTCAAAGCAACCAAGACACCTTGAGGCTGCCGCATGCTGACCCCCGAGCAACTCGACCGCCAATACAACGCCCGCGCCGCTATCTCCGATCATCCGCGGATATTCGAGCGATGGCGCGTCGAATCGAGCGCAGCCCGCGCTGTTCTGCGCTGCGAGCCGGACTACTATTTCGGCCCATCACCCGGCGAATCTCTCGACCTTTACCCCGCCGCCACGCGCAATGCGCCGCTGCTGGTCTTCATCCACGGCGGCTACTGGCGCTCCCTCGACAAGCAGGACTTCTCCTTTCTCGCCCCGGCGTTTGTCCGCGCAGGAGTTACCGTGGCCATGCCCAACTACGGTCTGGCCCCTGCCACCTCGATCGAAGAGATGGTGAGGCAGATGCTGCGCGCTTTTGCCTGGATGTATCGCACGCTGCCTCAGCTTGGCATCGATACGCGACGCATCGTGGTCGCCGGACATTCCGCTGGCGCCCACCTCGCCGCCATGATGCTTGCTGCAGACTGGCCGAAGTGGTCAAGCGATCTTCCGCGGGATCTTCTCAAAGGCGCCGTCTGCGTCTCCGGCATCTACGACCTGCTACCACTGGTGCGCGCGCCCTTCCTGCGCGCCGACCTCAATCTTGATGACAAGACGGCCCGGCGTGTCAGCCCGGTTCACTATCGACCCGGACTCGACATACCCCTGATCACCGCTGTCGGCGCCGACGAGAGCGAAGAATTCCGGAGACAAAACCGCCTCATCGGCGAGGCCTGGCCGCATTGTTTCCGCCGCGATCTGCCCCTGCCCGGTCGCCATCACCTGGCGAGCGTCGAGGCGCTGGGGGATCCAGCTCATCCCTTGTTCCATGCCACGCTGCGCCTACTTGGAAAGACATCATGAAAATTCTTGCCGCCGTTCTTGCCATCCTCGCCACGATCATCGGCGCTGCCATGTTCTGGCTGTCAGGCAACATGGACTCCCTGATGAAAACCGCGATCGGTGACTACGGAAGCGCGATGACGCAGGCCAAGGTGAGCGTCGACGCCGTCAAGATTTCGCCTGCCGACGGCAAAGGTACGATCACCAATCTCCTGATCGGCAATCCGGCGGGATTCAAGACCGCCTACGCCATCAAGGTTGGCCAGATCGACGTCGATATCGATGTCGCCTCGGTTGCACGGGACGTCATCGTCATCCGCCGCATTGCCATCAATGCCCCCGACGTGATCTACGAGAAGGCCGACGCGATCACCAACTTCGACGCCATTCAGAAGAATATCGCGAGCTACCTCGGCCCCGCCGACAGCAAAAAGGAAGGCAAGAAGCTGATTGTCGAAGAGCTCACCATCCGCGACGCGAAGGCGCAGGCCAGCGCCGCCTTCATGAACGGCAAAACGGTCAACGTGTCGCTGCCGGACATCGCCCTGAAGAACCTGGGCAAGGCCAAAGGCGGCATCAGCCCTGGCGAACTGGGACAGGAAATCGCAGGTGCATTGAAAGCGAAGCTGACCAGTGCGGTGAGTTTCGACCGGCTGATGAAATCCACCGGCGAAGCTCTTGAAAAGGCGGGGTCAGCCGTCAAAGGCCTGTTCAAATAGGCTTCGACACGTCGACCCGCGCCTTATCTAAACTTCATGTGGGCCAGCAAGGCTCCTGCATCGGTGGCCGGCAAAGGCTTGCTGAACAGATAGCCCTGCGCATTCTCACAGCCGAGGCCGGCAAGGAATTCGAGATGCTCGGTGGTCTCGACGCCCTCGGCGATCACGATCATGCCAAAACTGTGAGCCATCGCCACTACCGCGCGAGTGATGGCGGCATCGCCCGGATCGGTGGTGATATTGCGCACGAAAGACTGGTCCACCTTCAGCGCATCGAGCGGGAAACGCTTGAGATAGGAAAGCGAGGAATAGCCGGTACCAAAATCGTCCATGGCCAGCGCAATGCCCAGCTTCTTCAGCGCGGTCAGCATCATCACCGTGCGTTCCAGGCCCTGCATGGCGATGCTCTCGGTGATTTCCAGTTCGAGCGATGCGGGCGGCAGACCGGATTCTTCGAGCGCGTCAGTCACCGTCGCCATGAGTTCGTCGTCGGCAAACTGACGCGCTGAAAGATTGACCGCCATGCGCAAAGGGCCGTGGCCCGCATCCAGCCATGTTTTGGCCTGATGGCAGGCTTGATTCAGCGCCCAGGCGCCCATCTCGACAATGACGCCGCTCTCCTCCGCGATGGGAATGAACTCGACCGGCGAGATAAAACCAAGTTCGGGATGCTGCCAGCGCATCAGCGCCTCGAAGCCAATGATGCGGCGACTGGCGATATCGACTTGCGCCTGATAGTGGAGGCTGAGTTCACTGCGCTCCAGCGCCTTGTGCAGTTCGTTGTGAAGCCGCAGCCGACGCACTCCACGATCATTCATTTCGGCCGAAAAAAAGCTCAGGCTTCCCGGCCCTCCCTGCTGCGCTTGATGCAGCGCCGCATCGGCGTTGCGCATCAGATCCTCGGGAGCGCTCTTGGCGGCATCGAGCAGAGCCACGCCGGCACAGGCCTTGAGAAACAACTGCTGGGCTTCTGCCTGATAGGGGCGCTCCACCGTCGCGAGCAACTCGCGGCAAAGCGAGTCGAGGTAAGCGTCGTCGCCAAAGCCCTCCAGCAGTATCGCGAACTGCTCGCCCGAAACACGTCCGACGCCGTCGAACTCGCTGACAAAAACCGCCTGATTGACCTGCCTGAACAATCGATCCGCCACTTCGCGCAATACGACGTCACCGCTTTCATGCCCGAGCGAATCATTGACCTGGCTCAGGCCGTCGAGCCCAAGCATGATCAGCGCCAGGCGCGAGTTGCTCCGCTGCGACTGATGACTGGCGGCTCGCACGCGCTCCAGCATCAATCTGCGATTCGGCAAGTTGGTCAGCGCATCGAAATGCAACAGACGTTGCGCCTCGGCCTGCAATCGCTGTGCCGCCTGCCCTTCCGTGGCACGCCTCGCCAAACGGGCGCGCACGGCGGCAAGCAGTTCATCGCGCTGGAACGGCTTGACCAGATAGTCGTCGGCGCCGAGATTCATGCCCGTGCGCAAGTCGCTGCGGTCCGCCCGCGCAGTCAGGAATACAAATGGAGTTGAAGACGTCAGCGGATCGTCGCGCACCGCCTGCAGCAATCCGTGGCCATCCAGCACCGGCATCATGACGTCCGACAGGATCAGCGCGGGCAAGTGCTCTCTCACCAGTGCCAGCGCTTCTTTGCCGTTGGCCGCCGCCGCGACGTCGAAGCCCTCAATCCGGAGCATCCGCGCGAGGTTCTCGCGAATGGCATCCTCGTCCTCGGCGACAACGATTCTCACGCGTTCTGCGCTCACCATCTCACCCTTGATCCTTGGCAGTGCCCAGTTTCTGCTCGATGATGGTTCCCAGCACCGCCAGACTGAACGGCTTGGTGACGTACTCGTTGGCACCCAGCAGAAAACCCAGGCGAGCATCTTCCACGTCGACGTTGGCCGTCAGGAAAATGAAGGGTACGCCTGCCGTCGCCGGTTCCGCGCGGAGCCGGGCGAGAACCCCGAAGCCGTCTATGCCCGGCATCATCAGATCGCACAGTATCAGGTCGGGCGGCGAGCGCAGCGCCGCCTGTATGCCGCGCTCGCCATCTTCCGCCTCGCTCGGCAGATAGCCCTCGAGCCTCAGGAAGCGAACAACGTTCTCCCGCACGGAAGCCTCATCATCAATGACCAGAATCCGGAAGCGTCGAGGGTTCATTTTGCATCTCCCAAACGGTGGCGAATCAACGCCGCCAGCTGTAGCAGGTTGAAAGGCGTGGTTACATACTCGTTGGCACCCATTTCCCGTCAGCGCTCGAAGCTTTCGACCTCGCCGCTGGCGGTGAGGAACATGAATGGTACCGCGGCGGCGCGGGGATCGGCAGGGAGTCCGGGCATCATCACGTCGCAGATGATCAGGATGCTCGCCATG
>JAPLRA010000433.1 GCA_026399445.1 Sulfuritalea sp. | reverse complement strand
TCTTGGCAGCAGCCGGCTTCTTCGCTGCGGGGGCCTTCTTGGCGGGAGCCTTCTTAGCCACCGGCTTCTTGCCCGCAACAGCGGCCTTGAGGCCAGCACCAGCGGAGAACTTCGGAACGGCCTTGGCGGCGATTTTCAGCACGGCGCCGGTCTTCGGATTCTTGCCGGTGCGTGCGGCACGCATCACGGACTTGAACGTGCCAAACCCGATCAGCGCAACCGGATTGCCCTTCGATATTACGGAGGTGATCACTTCGGTCAGTGCATCGATGGCCTTGTTCACTGCGGCCTTGGAAAGCTCTGCACGTTCTGCTACTGCTTCGATCAGTTCGCTCTTGTTCATTGAATTCCCCTTTGGTTGAAAAATCGTATTGTTCCACTAAATCCGTTCAAGTTGCAAGCCCCGCAAGGCCTGCCGATGCTTCTTTGTGTGGATTTTCACACGCTGAACAATTTGCTTCGGGCAGACCGGGGGCGCGGCACCCCGCTCACGCCCTGTTCAGCAACTGCTCAAACTCGTCTGCCGGCACCGGTCGGCCGAACAAATAGCCCTGATAGTTGCTGCAGCCGTTGGCGGCAAGAAAGTCCCGCTGCTGCCGGGTTTCCACGCCTTCGGCAATGACTACCAGGCCCATGCTCTGCCCCAGCGCCACGATGGTTCGGGCGATTGCCGCATCGTTGGGATCGGTCAGCACGTCGCGCACGAAAGACTGATCGATTTTGAGTTGATCCAGCGGCAGGCGCTTGAGATAGGACAGCGACGAATAGCCTGTGCCGAAATCGTCCAGCGAGAAGCAGACACCCCGGACTTTCAGCGCCGTCATCTTGGCGATGACGCCCTCCACATCCTCCAACAGCAGACTCTCGGTCAGTTCCAGTTCGAGTCGCTGCGGGTCCGCACCGCTGCGCTCGAGCACGGCCAACACCTGTTCGACGAAGTCCGGATGACGGAACTGCCGGGCACTGACATTCACTGCCAGCGTCAACTGCGCCGTATTCGCGCTGGCGGCCCAGACCTTCAAGCGAGCGCACGCCGTTTCCAGAACCCAGTTGCCTAGCGGCAGAATCAGCCCGGTTTCCTCCGCCAGGGGAATGAACTCGAGCGGAGGAATCATGCCGCGGCGAGGGTGCGCCCAGCGCAGCAAAGCCTCGGCGCCGACGATGCTGCCGTCTGCCGCGACCTGAGGCTGGAAATGCAGCGCGAAGTGATTCTGCTGCAAGCCCTCGCGCAAGTCCGCCTCCAGCGCAACGCGCGCCATGACCACAGCCTGCATGTCGGGATCAAAGAACCGCAACGTGTTGCGACCCGCGGCCTTGGCCTGATACATGGCCAGATCGGCGCGCTTGAGCAATTCATCCACGGTGTCCGTCTGATGTGCGAACAAGGTGATGCCGATGCTGGCCGTGCTGTGGTAGCTCAGCTCGGCCAGATCATGGTGTTCATTGAGAGCCTGGAGGATCTTCTCGCCGACCAGCCGGACCTGGGCAGCAGCATCATTCAAATTCAGGCTCAAGCCTTCCAGCATCACGACGAACTCGTCACCGCCGAGACGGGCGACCGTGTCCTCTTCGCGAATGCTGGCAGTCAGGCGCCGCGCGACCGATTCGAGCAGCAGATCACCCTTGCCATGGCCCAGGGTGTCGTTGAGCGTCTTGAAGTTGTCGAGATCGATGAACAGCAGCGCGCCGGAACTGTCACTGCGAGACCCGGCAATCAGCGCATGCCGCAGGCGATCCATCAGCAGCCGCCGATTGGGCAGATGAGTCAGCGGATCGTAGAAAGCCAGATGCTTGATCTCGTCCTCGGCCGTCTTGCGCTGCGAGATGTCGATGAAAGAAGCGACGTAGTGACTGACCTTTCCGTCCTCTCCCTTGACCGCGGAAATGCTGAACCATTCCGGGTACACCTCGCCGTTCTTGCGGCGGTTCCAGAGTTCGCCCTTCCAGGCGCCGCGCTCTTCAATGCTTGCCCACATCTCCCGATAAAAAGCCGCATCGTGCCGGCCGGAGCTGAACAGACGCGGCGTCTGCCCGACCGCTTCCTCGGGCGAATAACCGGTGATCTCGCTGCAGGCCCGATTGATGCGCAGGATTCTCTGGTCGATATCGGTGATGATCATGCCTTCCTGTGATTCGAAGGCTGTGGCGGCGACGCGAAGATCGGCTTCGGCACGCTTGCGCTCGGTGATGTCGGTATTCGTCCCAACCAGGCGTATCGCCTTGCCCTCGCTATCGCGGCTGACAACCATGCCACGGCCAAGTGTCCATCTCCACCTGCCGTCCTTGCACCGCATGCGAAATTCAATCATGGCGGACGAGGTGTTGCCGTCGATATGATCCTGGATTGCCATCATCACCCGCGGCTTGTCCTCCGGGTGGACACGATCCGACCACTCGGACGCGCTATTCTCGATTTCACTTTCGGCAAAACCGATCATTTCCTTCCATCGCCGCGAATACACCGCGTGACCGGTCCGGATATTCCAGTCCCAGACGCCGTCACCTGCGCCTTCCAGCGCAAATTTCCAGCGTTCTTCGCTTTCTCGCAGCGCCTGCTCCGCCTTCTTGCGCGAGGTGATGTCCTGCAGGCTGAACTGCAGCAGGGTCTTGCCCTTGTGCTGGAAAGCCATCAGGTGCACTTCGGCGTCCCAGATCTCGCCGCTGGGACGCTGGTGCCGCCACTCAAAAACATGGGACCCAGTGCGCAACGCGGGTTCAAGATGCTCGAAAGCCGTCTCGGCAGAACTGCGCCCGTCGTACTGCAAAGGTGTTGCCACGTCCGCAGGGTTGAGGGCGAGGACAGCCTCGCGACTGCCCAATCCGTAGATATCGATCGCCGCCTGATTGCAGTCGATGAGTCCGCTATCGGAAAACAGCAGGGTGGGCTGGCCCGAGCGCTGAAACAGCGTTCTGAATCGCGCACTGGCCTGCTGTTCGTTAGTGATGTCCCGAAAGATGCAGGTCAGCAGCCGCTCGTCCTTGATGGTGACTTCGCTGATGGCATAAGACAGCACCATCTCGGTGCCATCACGGCGCC
>JAPLRA010000240.1 GCA_026399445.1 Sulfuritalea sp. | reverse complement strand
GCCATGCAGATCGAGCTTGTCCTGCGTTACCCAGCGCCCGCGCCGTAAGTCGCGCAGCCACGCCTTCGGCAGGCTGTCGCGACGCCACGCCGCCTCGTCGCCGCCTTCGAGATAGAGGTCGATCAGCGCCGGGCCGTGCAGCGACTCATCGAGTGCGGCGGCCTCGTCTTGCAGGTGCTGGCGCGGAATGGCCGGCGGCAGGGGCGGCTGGTGATGGACACGATCCCACGTCAGCGGGCTCACATCGGCGACCGCCTCCTGGAATGCAGCTCGTTCTTCCGGGGTGGGAATAGCGCGCTTGGTCATGAAGTAACCGGCGGAGGCTCGGCGGGGGCGAGGGGGAGCCGCCGGACCTCTTTGCGAGATCAGCTATTCCAGATTATCGAGATAGCGCTCGGCATCGAGGGCTGCCTCGCATCCGGTGGCGGCGCTGGTCACCGCCTGCTTATAGATGTGGTCCTGCACGTCACCCGCGGCAAACACCCCGGCAATGCTGGTCGCCGTGGCGTTGCCACTGCGACCGCTCTGGGTGACGATGTAGCCGCCCTCCATCTCGAGTTGGCCGACGAACAGATCGGTGTTGGGCTTGTGGCCGATGGCGATGAACACGCCCATGAGGTCGATGTCTTCCGTGGCCCCTGTCTTGACGTTCTTGATGCGCATGCCGGTAACGCCCGACTTGTCCCCCAGTACCTCATCCAGCGTGTGATCCCACTTGATGGTGACCTTGCCGGCCTTTTCCTTCTCGAACAACTTGTCCTGCAGGATCTTCTCGCCGCGGAACTTGTTGCGGCGATGTACTACTGTCACATGGCTGGCAATGTTGGACAGGTACAGTGCTTCTTCAACGGCCGTGTTGCCGCCGCCGATGACCGCCACTTTCTGATTCTTGTAGAAAAAGCCGTCGCAGGTGGCGCAGGCGGAGACGCCCTTGCCGGAAAAGGCTTCCTCGGACGGCAGACCGAGATACTGCGCCGAAGCGCCAGTCGCAATGATCAACGCGTCGCAGGTGTATTCACCCGCGTCGCCGATGAGGCGGATTGGCTTCTCCGTGAGCAGGGCGGTGTGAATGTGGTCAAAAATTATCTCGGTCTGGAAGCGAACCGCGTGCTTTTCGAAACGCGCCATCAGGTCGGGGCCTTGCACGCCGTCGGCGTCCGCGGGCCAATTGTCCACATCGGTGGTGGTCATCAACTGCCCTCCCTGAGCCATCCCGGTAATCAATACCGGTTTCAGGTTGGCGCGGGCCGCATAGACAGCGGCCGTATAGCCGGCCGGGCCGGAACCGAGGATAAGCAGGCGGGCGTGACGGGTGCTCATGGCGGGGACATCCTGTGATGGGTCAATTCGGGGAATTATATAGTTCCACTGGATGGCTCGCTTCCGGGTATCTGCTATTCAACTCGAAGTGCCAAATACCGCACACACAACAACTAGTTAGGCTCATTAGGTTTCAAGCAATTGGGGGAAATCAGTGCTCCGGTTTGCGCAAGGAATCCCGGCTTTGCATTCTTCAGCCTTTGCGGCAGTAGGTCGCTGCTTGCTGCCGGTCTTTTTTCCCCTGATTCCCGCAAGCTTGGTTTGGGCACAGGCGCCTCAGCCCGCTTCGCAGAGCGCGGATGATGCCGCCAATACATCCTCTGCGGCCGAGGGAGGGTCATTGCGCTTCGACATCACGCATTATGTGGCCCACGGCAACATGCGGATTCCCCAGGCCTCGCTGATCGAAACCGTGACATCGGGCGGCAAGAACAAGGGCGTCTGCGACTGAGGTTTTTGCGCAAGGGGCGAACAGGGCCTGAGTTGGGCAGCTTTTTGGGCTTTGGGCACCCCGGCGGCCGGCCATAATTTGCCAGTGTCCGTCATTCCGGTCCGGGTTGCACCGCAGCCCGGCTCCTTGCCATGAGTGCTATCAGCGCATCCGATTCCGTTTCCACGCCACTGCCCGAAAAGATCGCCTTGCTGGTGCATGAGGCGCGCTGGCTGCTGGTCGGCCTGGTTGGCCTCTTTCTGGGACTGGTGCTGTGGGGCTTCGAGCGCACCGATCCGGGCTGGTCGCATGCGGCCACCGTGGAGCGAATCGCCAATCCGGGCGGGCGCTTCGGCGCTTGGCTGAGCGATCTGCTTCTGT
>JAPLRA010000092.1 GCA_026399445.1 Sulfuritalea sp. | reverse complement strand
CGCCACCTGGCGCTCCAGGTACTTGTCCGGCTTGCCGTAGTCGGCGAGGCCGACGGCTGTGTAATCCACTCGATGCAGGGCGGCGATGACGCGGTTCATTTTATTGAAGATCGCGCCGCGCTGTGCCGGTGCCATGCCGGGCAGGGACGGGTCCCACATGATGCGGCCGTCGACGCAATCCATGATGTAGAACATGGTGCCGATCACGGAGTCGTCTTCGCACAAGGCGTAGGTCTTCGCCACCGGCACCTCGGTGCCGGCGAGCGCCGAGATCACCTTGTATTCGCGATCCACCGCGTGGGCGCTGGGCAGCAGCTTGCCGGGCGGCTTGCGGCGCAGCACGTACTTGCGTCCACCGGCCGTGAGCATGAAGGTTGGATTGGACTGGCCGCCCTTGAACTTCTCGACCTGCAAGCTGCCGGAGAAACCTTCGACGTGCGTCTGCATCCATGCCGCGAGGCTGACGGTGTCGAGGGCGTCCTTTTCCGTGACCGGGCGGGTGCCGGTATGTGCGTTGCTCATCTCTAGACCAGTTTTACCAGTTGCTTGCCGAAGTTGCCACCCTTGAGCAGGCTGATGAAGGCAGCGGGTGCGGCGGCCAGTCCCTCGGCCACGCTCTCGCGGTACTTGATGCGCCCAGAGGCGACGTGGCCGGCGAGTTCCTTCAGCGCCGGAGGCCAGCGCGTGAGGTCGTCGGAGACGATGAAGCCCTGCATCTTGATGCGGTTGATCAGCACCGCGCCGAGGTTCTTGATCGGGTAGGGCTCGCTGTTGTACTGCGAGATCAGTCCGCAGACGGCGATGCGCGAGAAGGGGTTCATGCGTCCGAGCAGGGTATCGAAAATCTCGCCGCCGACGTTCTCGAACACGCAGTCGATGCCCTTCGGCGTCGCGTCCTTGAGGTCGCCGCGGAGGTTGCCGGCCTTGTAGTCGATGCAGGCATCGAAGCCGAGTTCTTCCACCACATAACGGCATTTCTCCGCACCACCGGCAATACCAACGGCGCGCGCGCCATGGATCTTCGCCAGCTGCCCGACCACGCTGCCCACCGCGCCCGAGGCGGCGGTGACCACCACGGTTTCGCCGGCCTTCGGCGCGCAGATGTCCATCAGTCCGACCCAGGCGGTGACGCCGGGCATGCCGAGAACACCGAGGTAGGCGGACAGCGGCACGGCGCTGGCGTCGACCTTCTGCAACGCTGCGCCATCCACGGCGGCCCAGGTTTGCCAGCCCATTGCGCCGACCACGGTGTCGCCGACGGCGAATTTCGGGTGAGTCGACTTGACGACTTCGCCGGCGGCGCCGCCGACCATGACTTCGCCGATCTCGACCGACTTGGCGTAGGACTTGGCCTCCGACATGCGGCCGCGCATGTAGGGGTCTAGCGACAGCCAGCGGTTCCTGATCAGCACCTGATTGGCGCCGGGCTCGGGAATGTCGGCTTGCTCAAGGCGGAAATTGCTTTCTTCCACCCATGCGGTCGGGCGGTTGGCGAGGACGATTCTCTGGTTCTTTTCCATGGTGGCGGGGTTCCGTTGTTGTCGGTTGTTGTTATCGGGTGATTTTGAAAAGTCGGCGCTGGTGATATGGCGATCAGCTTTCTGTTTCGGTTTTGCTGCGGGTTTCGCGGCGGAGTTTGAAGGTGCCTAGCGATTTGGCGACCAGTTCGCCGGACTCATCGAAGGCCTCGCCCTCGCAGAAGTGCAGCGAGTTTCCGCCGCGCAGCAGGTGGCCTTCGGCGACGATGCGGCCCTTCGCCGAGCGGATGAAGCTGACCGACATGTCGATGGTCATCACGCCGCCGACATGCTCGTGCGCGGTGCGTGCGGCAACCGCCATGGCGACGTCGAGCATGGTCATGATCACGCCGCCGTGCGAGACCTCGAAGCTGTTGAGCATTTCCGGACGCAGTTCGAGCGAGATGCGCGAGCGCCCACCCTCGGCCATTTCGGCCTTTACGCCGAGATGCTTGAGGAAAGGCACCTTGAGGCCAAAGAAATCGGCCGTTCCGCTCATCGTCTGCTGCCTAGAAGCTCAGGCTGCCGCCATCGACAGGTAGCGCGATGCCGGTGATGTGGCGGCCGGCGTCGGAGGCCAGCAGCACCACCGTGCCCTTGAGGTCTTCGTCGCCACCGACGCGTCCCAGCGCGGTGCCGGCGATGATGCGGTCGCCGAGCTTTTCCATGATGCCGCTGGCCATCTTCGAGGGGAAGAAGCCGGGGCAGATGGCATTGACGTTGATGTTGTACTTGCCCCATTCCGCGGCCAGGGCGCGCACGAAATTCACGTCGGCGCCCTTGCTGGTGTTGTAGGCGATGGTCTGCATGTCGGGCGGGTTGCCACGCAGGCCGGCGATCGAGGCGGTGACGATGACCTTGCCCGACTTCTGCGGGATGAAGGCGCGCTTGCCGACTTCGCGGGTCAGGAAGAACATGCCATTGACGTTGAGATTGATGACCTTCATCCAGGCTTCGTTCGGGGTGTCCTCGGCCGGTGCGCCCCAGGTGGCTCCGGCGTTGTTCACCAGGATGTCGATGCGGCCGTAGTGGTCCAGAACCGCGCTGACGAGGCCGGGGATCTGGTCGAACTTCGACAGGTCGTTGGTGACGGTGAGCACTTCCACGCCGAGCTTTTCGAGGTGGGCCTTGGCTTCCGCCAGTTCGTCGGCCTTGCGCGCGGTGATGGCGAGCTTCGCACCCATCTCGCCGAGGGCTTCGGCCATCTGCAAGCCGAGTCCGCGCGAGCCACCGGTGATGATGGCGACCTTGCCGGTGAGGTCAAACAGCTTTTTTACGCTCATGATCAGACTACCTCGAACAGGCCGGCGGCACCTTGCCCGCCGCCGATGCACATGGTGACGACGACGAATTTCGCGCCGCGCCGCTTGCCTTCGATCAGCGCATGGCCGACCAGGCGCGCGCCGGAAACGCCGTAGGGATGGCCGACAGCGATCGCGCCGCCGTTGACGTTGAGCCTGTCCATCGGGATGCCCAACGTGTCGGCACTGTAGAGCACCTGCACGGCGAAGGCTTCGTTGAGTTCCCAGAGGTCGATGTCCTTCACCGTCAGACCGGCCTTCTTCAGCAGCTTGGGCACCGCGAACACCGGGCCGATGCCCATTTCATCCGGTTCGCAACCGGCCACGGCGAAGCCGCGGAAAATACCGAGCGGCGTGAGGCCGCGCTTTTCGGCGAGCTTCGCATTCATCACCACAGCGGCAGAGGAACCGTCGGAAAACTGGCTCGCGTTGCCGGCGGTGATGACACCACCGGGCATCGCGGAACGAATTTTCGACACGCCTTCCAGTGTGGTGTCGGGGCGGATGCCCTCGTCGGCGGCGATGGTGACCTCCCGGGTCCCCAGAGCACCGGTGGCCTTGTCGGCGACGCCCATGGTCACGGTCATCGGCACGATCTCATCGTTGAACTTGCCCGCGGCCTTGGCGGCGGCGGCGCGCAACTGGCTATTGACGCCGTATTCGTCCTGGCGATCCTTGCCAACCTTGTAGCGTTTGGCCACCTGCTCGGCGGTCTGCAGCATGTTCCAGTAGACCTCCGGCTTTATCTTCAGCAGCGCCGGATCGGCGAGCATGTGGCGGTTGGACTCCTGCTGCACGCAGGAAATGCTTTCGACACCGCCGGCGACGTAGATGTCGCCCTCGCCTGCGATGATTCGCTGGGCCGCCATGGCGATGGTCTGCAGGCCCGAGGAGCAGAAGCGGTTGATGGTGGCGCCCGGCACCGTGACCGGCAGTCCGGCGGCCAGCGCGATCTGGCGCGCGATGTTGGAACCGGTGGCGCCCTCTGGGGTCGCGCAGCCCATCAGGACGTCCTCGACCTCGGCCGGATCGAGTCCGGCGCGGGCCACGGCATGCTTCACGGAATGGCCGCCGAGCGTGGCGCCATGGGTCCTGTTGACAGCGCCTTTCCAGGGCTTGGCGAGCCCGGTGCG
>JAPLRA010000220.1 GCA_026399445.1 Sulfuritalea sp. | reverse complement strand
GGATTGCTCCAGACGAAGCTAAACGGCCGGGTCGTGGCGCTGCCGACGACCTGGCCATTGGCAAGGAACTCGACTTGGGTGACGACGCCATTCTTCTCGATATCGGCGGCGCTGGCTGTCAGCGTGATGTCGGCCGGCAAGGCGTATTTGGCGCTATTGGCAGGCGCCGTGAGGCTCACCGTCGGGGCAAGATTGCTCGTGCTGTCGGTGATGATCAGGGTTCGGGGGGCGGAGAGCGCTTCCTGACCCAGGCTATCGACAGCCTTGGCGGTGAGAACGTGGCTGCCGACCGAGGCGCCGTTCCAGGCCAGGCTGTAGGCGGTGGTGGCATCGCTACCGATCAACTGGCCGTCAGCGTAGAACTCAACCCGCAACAGGGTGGCGCCGGTGTCCGCAGGATCGACGGCGGCGCTGGCTTTGAGACTGAGCGTGACCGGGGCGTTGTAGGCCCAGCCGTCGCCGGGGGCCGTGAGGCTTACCGTGGGGGCAGCCTGCGCAACGCCGCTAAGCGTCAGGGCGGCGAGGGCTAGGAGCCTCATCAAGGCGCGTGCAATGTAAGAGTCGGCGCTGGCGGGACGGTGATTCATGTTGGAATGGAAATAAATGCGAAGCGGACCAAAAGCCACAAATTCAAATCTAAGTGTGGATATCTGCATTCATTCAAGGTGCCACTAATCGATTTGTCGGCACCGAGTCGCTTTAAGTCTTTTGATCAATGCTGCCTTTTGCCCAACCTCAAGTGGGCTAGACACTCCAGACATCGAAAGGACCGCGATGAGTTGCTTGCGTCGTTTCTCCAAACCACATGGCGGGGCGTCCGACCACGTAAACGACAAGTCTGGAAGATCCTTCAACCATTCATCAAACACCACCGGTTCACTCTCGGTCGCGCGGAAGAACGCTCCGGGGTTGGTCTCCGCAAGATATAGAAAAGCATTTGAGATGTAGAACCCTCCGCTCCCCTTGTTTCGGTGTTCTTTCCAAAGACTGAACAAGCATGGCAATGCGCCCATGACGACCTTGTCGTTACCGAGACTGAGCGCTACGGTTCCAAGCATTACGTTCAATTGCTGAATGTCACAAGCTTTGACCGTACCATTAGCTGAGTCCGCAGCTTTGACCGGAACAGAACCAAATAAAAGAATACTAAGCAGTGAGACAAAGATAGGTGTGAGCGCCTTCATTCGACTTGTACCCTAATGGTGGTTCTTTCGCCTCGCGAGGCATCAGATCTTTGTGTTGTCCTGACGACATCCATTATTCGCTCAAAAGCCGGACGGCTTCCTCCAACAAAATCATTGCGCTGCGTGGTTCCGGGCAACACACATCCTCTCGTGTCGTCAGGCCTATTGCCAGGGTGAATCTCGACGAAAGTCATTGGATCGGTCCCGTCGAGAAGTAGAACGTCTCGTCCGTTGAGTCGAGGGCTTGAATAAACAGAGGCGCCGTATGTACCTTCGTTAAGTCTGCGCGCTCCATTTGTCCCAGATGGTTCAAGGCTATATCCGTTAAACTCTGGCCGCCCGTCAACGGAAACAGTCAAATCACCCATCGTTGACCGACTGGTAGTTTGAGTTCGCGAAATTCGAATCAGCACATCAGACAACCCCAGTGGGTCAACTCTCGAAACCGGATTCCCATTGACATAGCTGTAGGTATTAGTGCCTCCTACCAACCCGATCGGGTCGCTCTGCGGATATCGTCCCGTGCCCGGG
>JAPLRA010000123.1 GCA_026399445.1 Sulfuritalea sp. | reverse complement strand
CTGGGCGGCATGACGGTCGAGCCGCTGCCGAAGAGCCTCGCCAGTTCCGGCATCGCCGGCGGCCCGGGCTTCATGTCGCTGTTCGCCAGCCACCCGAGCATGGAAGAGCGCATCGCCGCACTGTCCGCACACGGCCGCTAAGCTTTTGCAGGAAGCACGGGGCGGCCCGCTCGGGCCGCCCCGTTATAATTTGCGGCTTCCCTTCCTGCGGTAGAAATCGTGATCGACAGTCTTGCCGTAGCGCTTCAGTACGTGTTGCCCAAGCAGGCGCTGACGGTACTTGCCGGCAAGTTCGCCACTGCGCGCGCGGGCGGCCTCACCACCCGCGTCATCCGCTGGTTCGTCGGCCGCTACGGCGTCAATATGAGCGAAGCGGCCAATGCCGACATTGCCAGCTACCCCAGCTTCAACGAGTTCTTCACGCGGCCGCTGAAGGCCAGCGCACGGCCGCTGGCAGAGGCTGCTTTCATCTGCCCGGTGGATGGCGCGATCAGCCAGTTCGGGGCCGTCGAGCGCGACCAGATCTTCCAGGCCAAGGGCCACCACTATTCAACGACGGCCCTGGTCGGCGGCGACGCCGAACTCGCAAAGCAGTTCGAGGACGGCAGTTTCGCCACGCTCTACCTGAGCCCGAAGGACTATCACCGCATCCACATGCCCTGCGATGGCCGCCTGCTGCGCATGATTCATGTGCCAGGGGATTTGTTCTCGGTGAATCCCGTCACGGCCCGCGGCGTGCCTGGCCTCTTCGCGCGCAACGAGCGCGTGGTCTGCGTCTTCGAGTCGGCCAATGGTCAAGCTCGGCCGTTCGTGCTGGTCCTGGTCGGCGCTACTATCGTCGGCAGCATGGCGACGGTGTGGCATGGTGTCGTCAATCCGCCGCGCCCCGGACAGTTGCGCGAATGGCGTTACGAAGACCAGCAATTGCTGTTCAAACAAGGCGATGAAATGGGGCGCTTTCTGCTCGGCTCGACGGTGGTGATGCTGTTTCCGCAGGGTGCGCTCAAGTTCAATGCGGAGTGGGCGCCGCAGCGACCGATCCGCCTCGGCGAGAAGATGGGCGAGCGCGCCGCCTGAGCGCGGCATTCGGACAGCGACCGTCGCCGTGTCACTGGCGCCGACTTTTGGTCTGGCCGCTCGATCCGCCACAACGCCCCGTCGCAACTCCTCATAAAGCACATTCGATTTGCTTTGTATCCCCATTGATTTTGCTTGATATTCTATGCGCCAAATTCCTCCGATTTCGCGCCTAAGCCCTTGTTGCGCTTGAAAAAATGTGACAGTTTCTTGACCCTCGTCAAAAAGTGTCATAAAGTGGGATCTTGTGGGGGTTAGTGGGAAATTCAGGTCGCGTAGCGGCTGATTTCCTGTCCAGGGGAGATCCGATGTTCCAAGGTGCGGCAGCGCTCAATCTCGATGCCAAGGGCCGGATGGCAGTTCCGGCGCGGCACCGTGATGCCCTGGTGGCATTGGGCGAAGGGCGCCTGGTGGTCACTGCCCATCCCCATCGTTGCCTGCTGCTCTATCCCCAGCCCGCCTGGGAGCCGATCCGCGCCCAGATTCTCGCTGCACCCAGCCTGCAAGTGGAATCCGCCATGGTGCGGCGTCTGCTGGTGGGCTTTGCCGAGGACGTGGAACTGGACGGCGCCGGGCGCCTGCTGATCTCGCCCTCGCTGCGCCAGTACGCCGGACTGGAAAAGGAAATCTGGCTGGTCGGCCAGGGCCGTCATTTCGAAATCTGGTCGGCGGCCGGCTGGCAGGCGCAGCAGGACGCGATCTTTGCAGTGGGCGACAAGCTGTTGCCCCCGGGCCTGGAAAATCTTGCGCTGTGAGTGTCGACACTCACGTCAGCGTGCTGCTGGCCGAGGCGGTCGCAGCGCTGGCGATCAAGCCGGCAGGAATCTATGTAGATGCCACCTTCGGCCGCGGCGGCCACAGCCGGGCGATCCTCGATGCGCTTGGCCCGACAGGGCGGCTGATTGCACTGGATCGAGACCCGGCCGCCATTGCGGCCGGCGCTTCAATGGCGGACCCCCGCTTCACTCTCGTACATGCCGCGTTCAGCGAGTTCGACGCGATGCTGGACAAGCTCGGCGTGGCGCACGTGGATGGAATCCTGATGGATATCGGCGTGTCGTCGCCGCAACTGAATACG
>JAPLRA010000179.1 GCA_026399445.1 Sulfuritalea sp. | reverse complement strand
CTTGAAGTTCTTCCAGGGTCGGGTTCAGGGGCGTCGTCGCGCTGACTTCGGCGATCAAATCCTCCGCCTTCATGCCCTCGCGCCAGCGCTGCAACAGTTCGAACTCGATCCAGCCGATGTCGAAAAAGCGGTTGCGCACAGGATCGTGTATGCGCCATGATGGCACGCCATCGGCTTGAGTTTCGCCGGGCAGCAACTGCAGATCCTGCCGCAGTCCCGGGATGAGGATCTGCTCGCCTGCTGCGGGCGCCATCATTGCGGCGTGCATGTCATTCCTTCAGTGCAGGTCCAATGCCCGGGCATCGGGAACGGTCTGCACCTGCGCGCTTGCCGCAATCAGGGAAACGGCAACAGCACGCCTGGCGCAAGGTCTCCAGTTAAGCGGTACGGCGGGCTGTTGCCGCGCGGATACGGAGATTTTGTAGGACATTTAGGCACGGTCTGATCCGGATGGTGGTGTCATTTGAGCGGATCGATTTCGGCAAAGCTTGCAACTTCTTGCATGCGCGCCGGGGAAAGCGTGACTCAGGTGTCGAGAGACACCGCCGTGCAGAGTTGATAGCCTTCTTTCCAGAGCGACTTGATGGCCGGGTCGGGCGCGCCGGCCTCGGTCATTTTCTTCTTCAGGCGCGAGATGCGGACTTCAAGTGCCGATTTGCTCTTGTCGTCCGGGTCCAGACTGAGCAGTTCCAGCAAGCGCCAGTACTCGAGCTTTTGTCCCGGCGCTTCCGCCAGGCTTTTGAGCAGGACCACTTCGAGCTTGCCGATGGCTACCTCGGCTGTGTCGCCGCGCAACACCTGGCGCACCGTATCGAGCGTGAGCACGGTCCGCCGGTTGGCCTCGTTGAAGACTCGCCGCGCCACGCTGCCGACGGCGGCGCCCAGTTCGGCCGGCGAGACCGGCTTGGAGAGATACAGGTCGGCGCCGCTGGCGTAACCCTTGATCCGGTCCGAGACCGCGGTGCGGGCGGTGAGCATGATGATGTGAAGATCGGGATGCACCGCGCGGAAGCGCTGCGCGATGCTGAAGCCGTCTTCGCCCGGCAGGTTCAGGTCGAGGATCATCAGGTCGACGGCGTTGTCGGCCAGGTGCTCGTCAAGCTCGTCGGCGCAGCTGAAACCGGCGACATCGTGGGATTGTCCGTTCAAAAAACCGACGAACAGATTACGCAGATCCTCGTGATCCTCGACGACAGCTATTTTCAGGCCGGAAGACATAAGTGTCGATTTAATCGCATCTCAAACGGCAAAGCTTGCAACTCCTTGCAGCCGCAACTGGAACACCACCGCTTCCGTTCCGGCAAGATAACGCAGCTTGCCGCCCAGCATGCGCGCCAGTTGGCCAGCGAGGTGGAGCCCGACCCCGGAACCGGTATAGCCCTGGGCCTGCGGCGAACGGTAATATTTTTCGAAGACCCGCTCCGGATCGGGACGGCCGGCGCGGCCGACGGCGTTGGAAACCGTGACGACAACGGCTGCGGAGGGCGCGCTTTCGATCGCCACGGAGACCTGCACCGGGGCATCTTTCGCGCCGTATTTCAGCGCGTTTTCGATCAGGTTGGCGAGGATCACGCGCAGCAGCTTGAGGTCGGTGTCGAGCATGGGGCGCGTCGCGATGTCGAGCCGGATGCGCTCCGGGTCCTGGGAATCGGCGGTAATCGCCTCGACCATGCCGGCGAGGTCACAGGGCAGGGACTCCATGACCGTCGCGCCGTCGACCAGCCTTTCGGCCTGCAGCGAACGCTCGATTACCTCGGTGATGCCGTTGATGGCCCGCTCGGACATTTCAATCATGGAGGCATCCATCGGCTGGCAATTGATGGTCATGCGCAACACCGAAAGCCCGTTGCGCAACTCGTGAGTCAGCATGGAAAGCATCCGGCCTTTGCGGACGCTGCCAGCGTGCTCGTACTGTGCCTTTGCCTCCGCCACGCGCGCGGCCTCATGCGCCCGCAGCGTCTCTTCGTGTTCTGCGCGGTAACGGCTGCTGAGCGCAAGCTGCAGTGCAACGACGGTGCCGAGCGAGGCGATCTGCAGGCTGTACAGCATCACGATGCCGCCGGATATCACTCCCGTCAGGTTGAGGAACACCATGCCGATGCTTGACATGCTGATCAGGTTGGCGGCGAGCAGCATGCTGCCGCCGGTTTCCTTGCGTTGCCAGAGCCGGACCGACAGCCCGGTGCCCAACAGTATCATCGGCGGCACAAGGGCGCTGATCAGGGGCATGATTTCGACGAAATAGCCGAGCGGTACGGAAGCGATGGCCAGAAGCGCCAGCCAGAAATTGCCTTCGTAGAGCCGGAACAGGATGCGCTGGGAGCGCTCGATCAGGAACAGGCGCCGGTAAAACGCGTAGCCGAAGGCCAGGCTGCAGAACCCTGAAACGTGAATCGGGTACAGGTTGGCCGCTGCCCAATCGAATCCAAAATATTGCTGGATGAAACCGTCGCTGCCGGCAAAGTTGATCGCCAGGCTGATCAGGTAGGCCAGAAACCAGAGGGTGAAACTGTCGCGCCGCAAGAACCAGTTGTTGACGTTGAACAGCACCACCGTCAGCAGCACGGCGAGCACCGTCATCAAGAGCCCGGCCTCGAGCGCGTTGTTGGCGAAGAAGGCTTCCGGCGCCCACAGGCGCGGCACGATGATCGAGGTGGAATCGGTGTCCAGCCTCAGATAATAGGTGCGCGGGGCGTCGTCGGCGTGCCGCAGCTTGAAGACGAATCCGCGGTAGTCGACTTCGCGCGCAGCGAAGGGCAATGCGAAGCCGGCGCGGCGTTCGACAAAGGTGCCTGGGTGCGCCGGATCGGGCTCGTAGAGCCGCAGATCTTCCAGATAGGGCGGCAAAATATCGAGCCACCATTCACCGGCCGGGGCCACTACGGTGAAGCGCAGCCAATGTACGCTGTGCGTGTAGCCGCCAGAAAAGGTGCCACCAGACAATGGGTTGAAGCCGGTGGCGGCGGTGATGCTCTGAATGTCTTCCATGCCGGTCTTGTCTTCCAGCACGGCAAGATCGCTCAATCGAGGCATTGGCACTGACGCGGACAGCGAAGCGGCCTGCATGCAGAGCAGGAAGATCAGCAGGTATCGGGCGAAGCAGCGATGGACCATGCCGCTAGTCTAACTGGATATCTGCCAGGCTGAAGTCGATCTGCCCGTCAGGTTTATCGTATGCGGCTATACAAACTGATGGTGCTGATTCTTGCTGAACGCTGCGACAGGCCGGTTGGCATCACACAGTCAGCACAGATGGTGTGGTTGGACGCTTACGATGTTCCCTCCGTATGGTTGCCTTCCGAGAAGCAGACGCTCTTCGCCCAGTTTTTTGATCCAGCATTCCCTGTTGCTTTCAGACCATGTTTTGGGAGGGTTGGCACAATCTCCAGTCAAATAGCGCTTTTCAAGGATTGTGACGGAGGGGGAGTAGGCCATTTCCGGCAGAATTCCCTGAATTTTTCCCTGTTACAGGGGATATGTGCCTGAGACAGGTTTGGGGCAGACTGTGCCAGCTACCAACACCAACAAACGGCCGCAGGATTGTTCCTGTGGCCGTTTTGTTTTATGTCTCCGTCCCGCAGGGCGGGGACGGTATCCCAGCGATATGTCTCCGCCCCTTTGGACGGAGACGGTATCCCAGGATTTGCGTCAGTCGTCGATCTGGCTGTGCCACCAGAGGCGGAGGTCGCGGCAGAGGCCTCCTGCGTCGAATTCAACTACCGCCATGCCGTCAAGCGCAAGACGCGGCAACGGATCGCCCTCCTTGCGCGCCAGCATGTTGGTGCCGGTCGATGCCGCCCACATCTTGAACATGTCTTCGGACGTCACTTGGTAGGTGGTGTGCCAGTGGGCGATGCCGCCGCGGGCGTGGCGCTCGAGAACTTCGTAGGTGAGCTTGATGTCGGTCTGCAACTTGGTGCGCTGCCAGTACTGCTTGATCGCCTCATGACCCTGCTGCATGGCAAACGGAGTGTTGCGATAGGTGCCTTCCGGTGTGAAAAGCGATGCCAGCAGATTCTCGTCACTGGTTTCCCAGGCGTGTTTGTAGCTCTCCATGAATCCATCGATGTCCATGCTTGCCCTTTCTCTGACCGGTGGCCGGAACAGAATCATGCCGTAAGGCAGAGAGACGCTGTGATAAAATTTGCCTAAATTGATTTGCAGGGCGCACTGCGTGATTTCCGCGAGAACCGTGCGCCCTGTTGCTTTTCTGGAGCAAGCTGAAATGCCGGTAATCACCCTGCCCGATGGATCGAAACGCGAATACCCGCAAGCGTTGACGGTAGCCGAAGTGGCGGCCTCGATTGGTGCCGGGCTGGCCAAGGCGGCACTGGCCGGTCGCGTCGATGGCACGCTGGTCGATACCTCGTTCCTGATCGAGCGCGACATGCAACTCGCGATCGTCACCGACAAGGATGCCGACGGCCTCGACATCATTCGCCATTCGACCTCGCATCTCATGGCTTACGCAGTCAAGGAACTGTTTCCCGAGGCGCAGGTGACCATCGGCCCGGTGATCGACAACGGTTTCTACTACGACTTTGCCTGCAAGCGACCCTTCACGCCGGAAGACCTGGAGACCATCGAAAAGCGCATGGCCGAGCTGGCGAAGAAGGACGTTCCGGTTAGCCGCGAAGTCTGGTCGCGCGACAAGGCGGTCGAATTCTTCAAGTCGATCGGCGAACACTACAAGGCGGAGCTGATTGCAGCGATTCCTCAGGGCGAAGACGTATCGCTGTACCGCGAGGGTGACTTCATTGACCTTTGCCGTGGCCCTCACGTGCCATCCACAGGCAAACTCAAGGTCTTCAAGCTGATGAAGGTCGCCGGCGCCTACTGGCGAGGCGACCAGAAGAACGAGCAACTGCAACGTATCTACGGCACCGCATGGGCGAAGAAGGATGAACTGGACGCCTACCTGCACATGCTGGAGGAAGCCGAGAAGCGCGACCATCGCAAGCTCGGTCGGCAACTTGATCTGTTCCACCTACAGGAAGAAGCGCCGGGCATGGTGTTCTGGCATCCGCACGGCTGGACCGTGTGGCAGGAGGTAGAGCAGTACATGCGCCGCGTCTACCGTGACAATGGCTATCAGGAAGTCCGCTGTCCCCAGATCCTCGATCGCAGCCTGTGGGAGCGCTCCGGCCACTGGGAACATTTCAAGCACAACATGTTCACCACCGAGTCGGAGAGCCGCGACTACGCAGTGAAGCCGATGAACTGCCCAGGCCATGTGCAGATTTTCAATACCGACGTGCGTTCCTATCGCGAGTTGCCGCTGCGCTACGGCGAGTTCGGATCCTGCCACCGCAATGAACCCTCGGGCGCACTGCACGGCGTGATGCGCGTGCGGGCCTTTACCCAGGACGATGGACACATTTTTTGCACCGAAGACCAGATTCAGTCGGAGGTTACCGCCTTCAATGATCTGCTGCGCGAGGTTTATGCGGATTTCGGTTTCAACGAAGTTGCGGTCAAGCTGGCGTTGCGCCCGGAAGGCCGGGTCGGCGAAGATCATCTGTGGGACAAGGCTGAGAGTTCCTTGCGCGCGGCGCTGACCGCCAGCGGCTTGACCTGGGATGAATTGCCGGGCGAAGGGGCGTTTTACGGACCGAAGATCGAGTTCCACATCAAGGATGCCATCGGCCGTTCCTGGCAATGCGGCACGGTGCAGGTCGACTTTTCGATGCCTGGGCGCCTCGGTGCCGAATATGTCGGCGAGGACAACAGTCGCCATACGCCCGTGATGCTGCATAGGGCGATCCTCGGCTCGCTGGAGCGTTTCATCGGGATTCTGGTTGAAAATCATGCCGGCGCCTTCCCGCTGTGGCTGGCGCCGGTGCAGGTGGTGGTCATGAATATTTCGGAAGCACAGACGGATTACGCCGAAAATGTGGCGAAAATGCTGCGCGAAGCGGGGCTGAGGGTCGAGAGCGATTTGCGCGGAGAGAAAATAAACTATAAAATACGCGAACATAGCTTGTTGAAGCGGCCTTATATCGTTGTTGTTGGCGACAAGGAAAAGGCCGCTGGGTTGGTTGCTTTACGTGCCCGCGGCAATCAGGATCTCGGGCAGATGTCCCCCCAGGCCTTGATCGAACGTCTGTTGCATGAGAAATGCATCAGAAGCGTAGCGGCCTGATTTTTTGAATTTTTTGGAGATTTGAACCATCGCTCAGGATAAATCGCAGCGTCTCAACGAAGAGATCACCACCCCCGAGGTTCGCTTGGTCGGGGAAGACGGAGAACAACTGGGCATCGTCCCGATTCGTCAGGCGCTGGCGCTGGCCGAAGAGGCCGGTGTGGATCTGGTGGAAATCGCGCCTACGGCCGTACCGCCAGTCTGCAAGATCATGGACATCGGCAAGTTCAAGTATCAAGAGGCCAAGCGTCAGCATGAGGCCAAGCTGAAGCAGAAGCAGGTGGTGGTGAAGGAAGTCAAGTTCCGGCCGGGTACGGACGAAAACGATTACCAGATCAAGCTGCGCAATGTGATCAAGTTTCTGAGCGAAGGTGACAAGGCAAAAAT
>JAPLRA010000356.1 GCA_026399445.1 Sulfuritalea sp. | reverse complement strand
AGCCAGCGCGGCAGTCGCCGCTGCCTGAGCCGCTTGCAGACCTGATCGCCCAGTAGATCTTCGCGTTGCCCGACGCGCTCCTCCGGCAGGCCGGAAGGGGCGCGTTTTGTCGTGGGCTCCCGACAAGGACGCGCTTTGGCGTGCCGCCGGCGCCGACTCCCAACATCGATTGTCGCCAGCCCGCTGTTTGCCGTTATGATTGCGGTTCACGCAAGCGGCGCGGCCGTATTGCGGCGTAGAAAAAACAACAGCTCGGGGTAGGGTCAAAGATGTTACTGCTCGTTGGGTACGCGATCATTCTGGTAGCTTCTCTCGGCACCTACGCCGTGCACGGCAGTCTGGCTGCGCTGTGGGTGCCAATGGAGTATCTGGCGATTGTCGGGCTGACCATCGGCGGATTCATCGCTGCCAACGGCAGCAAGGCAGTCAAGGCCACCCTCAAAGCCTTGCCGACCGTGTTGAAGGGTTCCCACCTCAACAAAGCCGTCTACATGGATCTGCTGGCCATGCTCTACGAGATCCTTTCCAAGGTGCGAAAGGAAGGGCTGATGTCGGTCGAGGGCGACATCGAGACTCCCGATAGCAGTCCCATTTTTTCGAAGTATCCCAAGATTCAGCATGATCACCACGTCATGGAGTTCATCTGCGACTACCTGCGCATGATGGTGGGCGGCAACCTGAATGCCTTTGAAATCGAAAACCTGATGGATATCGAAATTGAAACCCATCACCAGGAAGCTCATGTACCTGCGCACGTGATGTCGAAGGTGGCCGATGCAGTGCCCGCATTCGGTATCGTCGTTGCGGTCATGGGCGTGGTCAACGTCATGGGATCGGTCGGCTCACCGCCGGCCGTACTCGGCAAGATGATCGGCGGCGCCCTGGTCGGCACCTTTCTCGGCATTCTGGTTTCATACGGTTTCGTGGCGCCGGTTGCCGGGCAACTGGAGCAGAAGTGCGAAGAAGAAGGCAAGATATACCAGGTCATCAAGTCCGTTCTGCTGGCCAGCATGAATGGCTATGCGCCACAGGTGGCCGTGGAGTTCGGGCGCAAGGTGCTTTATTCGGGCGACCGGCCGACCTTCATCGAGCTCGAAGAAGATCTCAAGGCTCGCAAGGGCAAGTAAGGGCTGTCCCTTGACGCGAGCAACCGACGATGAGTGACGACACCCAGCAACCAATCGTCGTAAAGAAAATCAAGAAGGGCGGCGCCGGCGCGCACGGTGGCGCTTGGAAGATTGCGTACGCCGACTTCGTCACGGCGATGATGGCCTTCTTCCTACTGATGTGGCTGCTGGGGTCAACCTCGCAGGGCGATCTCAACGGCATCGCCGAGTTTTTTCAGAACCCGCTGAAGGTTTCCTTGGCCGGCGGTTCGGGCTCGGGCGACTCGTCATCGGTGATCGCTGGTGGCGGCACGGACCTCACGGCGACTCATGGTCAAGTGAAGAAGGGCGAGATCGTCGCAGAAAAGAAGACCATCAATCTGCAAAAGCTGAAGGCCGATTTCGAGCGGGTTGAAAAGACCCGACTCGAAACTTTGAAGGGCGAACTTGAGGCGTTGATTAACGCCAGCCCCGCGCTGAGCCAGTTCAAGAACCAGTTGCTGCTGGATATCACCACCGAAGGCCTGCGCATCCAGATCGTGGACGACAAGAATCGTCCCATGTTCGATTCGGCCAGTTCCGACGTGAAGCCCTACACGCGGGTCATTCTGAGGGAAATTGGTGTGGCCTTGAACAAGGTGGAGAATCGCATCAGCCTTTCCGGCCATACCGATGCGCAGCCCTTTGCGGGCGGTGATCGGGGCTTCGGCAACTGGGAGCTATCGACCAATCGAGCCAACGCGTCGCGTCGCGAGATGGTGGCCGGCGGCATGGACGATGCCAAAATCATGCGCGTGGTCGGGCTCGCCTCTACCGCTCTTTTCGACAAGCAACAGCCCTACAGCCCCGGCAACCGCCGCATCAGCATCGTCGTCCTCAACAAGCGAACCGAGGAAGCGATCCTCGCCGACGGTCGGCAGACGGAGGACGATAGCGCGAAGGATGCCGATATCCGGAATATCAATGCCCCGGCCACCTCGGCCGCGCGATAAACATGAGTAGAATCCATTCACCATGAATTTCATCAACAAGAATCTCGGGCTCGGCCTCGGCTGGGTCATTCTGGTCGGCAGCGGCGCTTCGTTTGCGTCCGGTGGCGGCCTCGGCCTTTCGACATGGGGCGCCCTGCTGCTGGTCGGGATTGGCTGGCAGGCCATTTCGACGTTGTCGGGCAACGGGTCCGCCAAACTTGCCGCAGAAGAGCAGCGCATAAAGGATGAAGAGCAGGCACTGCTGGTGGAGTTCCGCCGCCTGCTGGAGGAGTGTTCGAGCCAGTTTTCGAAGCAGATGGAGGTCTCGCGCGGTGAGCTGTCCCAGGTGCAGGCCTTGTTGTCGGCTGCCATTGCCAGCCTGGCGGACAGCTTCCACAGCATGCACGAGCATACCCGCCGGCAGCGTGACGTGACGATTTCCGTCGCGGCCGGAGGCGACAACGAAAAGAGCTCTCGCCAGTTTGACAATTTCGTCTCCGACACCTCGGCCGTGATGCAACGGGTGGTGGACAGCATTGTCGGCAACAGCAAGCTGGGAATGGAACTGGTCGACTTGACCGAGAACATCTCGGCGCGAACGCAGGACGTGCAGTCGATCCTGTCCGAGATCGGCGCGATCGCCAAGCAGACCAACCTGCTGGCACTGAATGCCGCCATCGAAGCGGCGCGTGCCGGCGAAGCCGGGCGCGGCTTTGCCGTGGTGGCCGACGAAGTGCGAACTCTTTCGGAGCGCACGGGGCAGTTCAGCCAGCAGATCAACAAGGTGATCCAGAACATGCAGGTCACCGTCAAGCAGACCGAAGTGGCCATCCAGCGCATGTCCAGTCAGGATCTCGGCTTTGCCTTCGAGTCGAAGAAGAGGGTCGAGGAGATCATCACGACCATGGAGGCGCAGAATCAGCAGCGCATTGTTGCCCTGGGGCAACTCGGCGGTATCGCCGACGACGTCGATGTGCAGGTCGGCCGTGCGGTGACCGCATTGCAGTTCCAGGACATCGTGTCTCAGCTGCTCGGCCATGTCGGGCGGCGGGTTGACGCGATCGACGAGGCCTCGCGACATCTGGGCGAATTGGCTCAGAGCCTGCAGCGCAACGCGGAGACGGTCGGTGCTGCCGATGCGATGCGATCCCTGCAAGCGGAAACCCGCCACGTTGCGGATCGGCTCAGGGATCTCGAGCAGCTGACCGGGAACAGTCCCGTCAGCCAGCAGGGGTTGAATCAGGGTGGCATAGAGTTGTTTTGATCTTAGCTGTCGCGTGTTACTTAATGGAGTTCGCATATGTCCAAAACCATTCTTGCCGTTGATGATTCCGCTTCCATTCGCCAGATGGTTGCCTTTACCCTCAAGAGCTCCGGCTATGAAGTGGTCGAAGCCGTCGATGGCATGGATGGACTCGAAAAGGCCAAGTCAAAGAGCTTCAACCTCATCCTCACCGACCAGAACATGCCGCGCATGGACGGGCTGACACTGGTCAAGAATCTGCGCGCCCTGGCGCAGTATTCGACGACGCCGATTCTGATGCTGACCACCGAGTCGTCCGACGCCATGAAGGCACAAGGCAAGGCCGCGGGGGCGACGGGCTGGCTGGTCAAGCCCTTCGATCCGCAGAAGCTGATCGAAGTGGTGAAAAAAGTCATTGGTTAAGACCCGAATCATCACCGGGAGGCCGCATGTCCATTGACATGAGCCAGTTCTATCAGGTGTTCTTCGAGGAAGCTCAGGAGCACCTCGACGGCATGGAGTCCCTGTTGCTGGAGCTTGACCTCGGCGACCCCGATCCAGAGCAGCTCAACGCCATTTTTCGCGCAGCGCATTCGATCAAGGGCTCGGCCGGCACCTTTGGCTTTACCGATCTGGCCGAAGTCACTCACGTACTCGAGAACCTGCTGGATCGCATCCGCAAGGGTGAACTGGCCTTGCGTCCGGAGATGATCGATGCCTTTCTGGATGCCGGTGATGTCCTGAAACACTTGCTGGCGGCGCATCGTGGCGATGGTGAGGCAGATCACTCGCAGGTCGCGGCGATGTGCAAGCGTCTTTCTGAACTCACCGTAAGCGCATCGGCGTCGGCGCCGGCCATACCGGGTCAGGGTCAGGTTGCAGGCCCGGCGATTGCTGCGACGGGGTCGGCCGAAGCGCTGGAAGTCAGCTTTGTGCTTGACCTGGACGGAGAAGCTGCCGCCAAGGCAGTCGAAAATATTGTCGCAGAGCTGGGTCAGCACTGGACTGTTGAAGTGATCGCGCGGGCAACTGCTGCCGACGATCCGTGGCGTTTGCGCATTGCGGCCGACGCGGATCCGGAAATCGTGCGCGGCATGCTGGAGTTTGTTGCCCGCAGCGACAGTATTCGCATCGGGCCGACGGGCTCCATTGCGGCGACGGCAGGTGACGGCGATGGCGCTTATGGTTTCTTCGACGAGCCCCCTGCTGCGCCCAAGACCGAAGCAGATGAGTCGTGGGGCCTTTTCAGCGACGAACCAAAGGCCGCAGTAGCGCCGGTTGATGACTCCTACGGGTTCTTTGTGGATTTGCCGGCGTCGGTCGCCGTTGCCGCCGTCCCGCCAGCGCCGTCCCTGGATACCGCCCCCGGCTCCGCCGGAGGCATAACTTTATCCGCTCAGGCGGGAAGCGAAGGCGAGGGCTTCGGATTCTTTGTCGATGTGCCGACCCCCGCGGCGACTCCCGCCGCGTCGGCCACGGTCAGCTCGGAACCCGCCGTTGCACCGACCGAAAAGCCCGGAGCCGCAAAGCGCGCCGCGCCCAAGCCGGCCGGTGGCGGCGAAACCTCGATTCGCGTCGACGTCGACAAGGTCGATCAATTGATCAACCTGATCGGCGAACTGGTGATTACCCAGGCGATGCTGGCGCAGTCCGCCTCCACCCTCGATCCGGTCGAATTCGAGCGGCTGCATAACGGGCTGGCCCAATTGGAGCGAAACACGCGCGACATGCAGGAATCGGTCATGTCGATCCGTATGATGCCGATCTCGGTGGTGTTCTCGCGCTTCCCGCGCGTGGTGCGCGATCTGGCCCAGAAGCTGGGCAAGCAGATTGAACTCAAGACCATCGGCGAAGGCACCGAACTCGACAAGAGCCTGATTGAGCGCATCAGCGACCCCCTGACTCACCTGGTGCGCAACAGCCTCGACCATGGCGTCGAGATGCCGGCGGACCGCGTCGCCAAGGGCAAGTCGCCGATTGGTACGATCACCCTCAAGGCCTATCACCAGAGCGGCAACATTGTCATTGAGGTGGGTGACGACGGCGCCGGGCTGAATCGCGAGAAGATTCTTTCCAAGGCCCGGGAAAAGGGCCTCGCCGTGCATGACCAGATGACCGATGGCGAGGTCTGGCTGCTGATTTTTGAAGCGGGATTTTCCACCGCGGACGTCGTCACCGAAGTCTCCGGGCGCGGTGTCGGCATGGACGTGGTCAAGCGAAACATTACCGCCATGGGCGGCCGGGTCGAGATCGAGTCGATGACCGGTATCGGCACCCGCATGACCGTGCGCTTGCCGCTCACATTGGCGATTCTTGATGGCATGTCGGTCGCGGCCGGCAAGGAAACCTACATCATTCCGCTGGGCTATGTCATCGAGTCGCTGCAGGCTGAGCGGGGAATGATCAAGAGCGTGTCGGGGTGTACGAGATTTTCGGGATTCCCGACACCGTCAAGCGACTCGATCAGGGCATCATGGTGGTGATCGAGGCAGACGGTGTAAAGGCGGCGCTGTTCATCGACGCGCTGGTCGGTCAGCACCAGGTGGTGATCAAGAGCCTGGAATCGAATTACCGCAAGGTTCAGGGGATTTCGGGCGCAACCATCATGGGTGACGGTCACGTCGCCATGATTCTGGATGTGGCGGCGCTGGTGCAGATGGCGAAAAGTGCCCTGCCTGCGGCAGCCTGACAACAGCCCGGCGAACAAGGGAGTGAGGAGAAAATGATGGTTCAGGAACAACATGCAGCCAAGGGCAAGGGGGCCGGCGAAGAGGGTGGCTACGCCCAGGAATACCTGACCTATACCCTGGGGCCGGAGGAATATGCGATCGACATTCTCAAGGTGCAGGAGATCCGCGGCTACGAGTCGCCCACTACGATCGCCAATGCGCCCAGCTTCCTCAAGGGCGTGATCAATCTGCGCGGCACCATCGTGCCGATCGTCGATTTGCGCATCAAGTTCAATGTCGGCAAGGCCGACTACACCCCCTTCACGGTAGTTATCATTCTCAATATCGCCTCGCGCGTGGTCGGCATCGTGGTCGATAGCGTGTCCGATGTGACCATGCTGCGCCAGGACCAGATTCGGCCCGCGCCGGAATTCGCGGCGACGGTCGATACCAAATACATCAACGGTCTCTGCACCCTCGACGAGCGCATGCTCATCGTGGTCGATATAGAGCGGCTGATGCTGTCCCACGAGATGGCACTGGTTGACGCCGCCCAGAACGCACAATAAGCCGCACCGAAAAAGGAGCCAAGACAATGAGAAGCAACCTGCCCGTGACCCAAAACGAGATCATCCTGCGTGACGATCAGATGATCGTTTCCAAGACCGATCTCAAAGGCCAGATCACCTACATCAACCGGGATTTTCTCGACATCAGCGGCTTCACCGAAAGCGAACTGATGGGGCAGCCGCACAACATCGTGCGCCACCCGGACATGCCCGAGGCGGCCTTCGCCGACCTGTGGCGGACGCTCAAGGCCGGGCGGCCGTGGATTGGCCTGGTCAAGAATCGCTGCAAGAACGGCGACTATTACTGGGTCGAAGCCCACGCGACGCCGCTGTACGAAAGCGGCCAAGTCGTCGGCTACATGTCGGTGCGCAAGAAACCCACCCGCCAACAGATCGACGCCACCGAAGGTGTCTACCGCCAGTTCCGCGAGAACCGGGCCGGCGGCATGCGCATCGAACTGGGACGCGTGGTCTCGGGCGCCGGAATCGGGCGCAAATTTGCCGACATGAGCATCAAGGCCAAGCTGACCTGGGTCATGCTGCTGCTGTCGGTGATGTCGGTGGTGATCGGCGTCATGGGCCTTATGGGCATGAGCAAGACCAACGAGGGTCTGCGCGACGTATACGAGCTGCACATGGTCGGCCTCTCCGATGTTACGGGCATCAACCGAAACGTTTTGCGCAATCGCATCCTGACGGAGGGCGCCCTGCTCGACCCGACGCCGGACAATGTGGCCAAAAAGTTTGAGGAGATGAAGGCCAACATCGCGACGATCACGAAGTCGGCCGAGGAGTACAAGGCGCGCATGACCGATCCCGAGCAGAAGCAGATCTTCGAGCGTTTCGCCACCGATCGCGGCAACTTCGTCAGGGAAGGTCTGCTGGGAGTCATGGAGCAGCTCAAGGCTGGCAAGGTCGACGAAGCGCGCAAGATTTTCTTCGAGAAGACCGAACCCCTCAACGGCAAGGTGGTTGAGCATGTCAATAACCTGCGCAAATACCATGTTGAAGGTGCCAAACGCGAATTCGCCGAAGCCACCGCTCGCTACGAAAGCAGCCGCACGGCAGCGATCGCGCTGATCGTCGCCGGCCTGCTGCTGGCGGTGAGTTCCGCCGTGGTGCTGATCCGCTCGATCGTGGGGCCGCTGGGCGAGGCCACCGATATCTTTACGAAGATCAGTCAGGGCCAATACGGGAACTTCGTGGACATCACGAAAAACGACGAAACGGGGAAGTTCCTTCAAAGCCTGGAAGTCATGCAGACCAAGCTCGGGTTCGACGTGGCCGAGGCGGCCCGCGTAGCCGACGAAACCCTGCGCATCAAGATTGCGCTGGACAACGTCAGCACCGGCGTCATGATCGCCAACAACGAACGCACCGTCATCTACGCCAACAAGTCGGTACAGAAGATTCTCAAGGGCGCCGAAGCAGCGATTCGCCAGCAGTTGCCGAATTTCGATGCGGAAAAGATGATGGGGGTCAACATCGATACTTTCCACAAGAATCCGGCGCACCAGGCCAACTTGCTGGCGACCTTCACCAGCACCTATGTCGCCAATCTTGAAATCGGCGGGCGTTACTTGCGGGTGACGGCCAGCCCGGTGATCAACGCGCGCAACGATCGCCTTGGCGCGGTGGCCGAGTGGCTGGATCGCACCAATGAAGTCATGGTCGAGAAGGAAGTGGCCGGCATAGTCGAGGGGGCGTTGCGCGGCGACTTCGTGACAAGGCTCTCGCTGGAAGGCAAGGAAGGGTTCTTCAAGCAACTGTCCGAGGGCCTGAACCAGTTGTCCGAAGTGACCCAGACCGGGCTGACCGATGTCGCGCGAGTGCTGCAACTGGTTGCGGCAGGCGACCTGACACAAAAGATCGACGCCGACTATCAGGGCATCTTCGGTCAGTTGAAGGATGACACCAACACCACCATCGAGCGTTTGCGCGAAGTGGTCGGGCGCATCAAGGACGCCACCGAGGCGATCAACATTGCATCGCAGGAAATCGCCGCAGGCAACCAGGATCTGTCGAGCCGCACCGAAGAGCAGGCCAGCAGCCTCGAAGAAACCTCGTCCGCCATGGAGTAAATCAACGCCACGGTCAAGCAGAACGCCGAAAACGCCAAGCAGGCCAACGAACTGGCCAAGACATCCAATGCAGGCGTGGTAAAGGGCGGCGAAGTGGTGAAACAGGTAGTCGTCACCATGGGCGAGATCCAGGCCAGTTCGAAGAAGATTTCGGACATCATCGGCGTCATCGACAGTATCGCCTTCCAGACCAACATCCTGGCGCTGAACGCGGCGGTGGAAGCGGCGCGCGCCGGCGAGCAGGGGCGTGGCTTTGCGGTGGTGGCAACGGAAGTGCGCAATCTGGCGCAGCGCAGCGCCACAGCGGCGAAGGAAATCAAGACATTGATCGCCGAGTCGGTAGACAAGGTCGAAAGCGGCGCCAAGCTGGTGCAGCAGGCGGGCACCACGATGGACGAAGTGGTGACCAGCTTCCAGCAGGTAGCCAGTCTGGTCACCGAAATTGCCGCGGCTTCGCGTGAGCAGAGTTCGGGCATCGAACAAACCACGCAGGCGGTAAGCCAGATGGATGAAGTGACCCAGCAGAACGCAGCCCTGGTGGAAGAAGCGGCGGCGGCGGCCGAGAGCCTGGAGGAACAGGCGCGAGGCCTGGTGCAGACCATGAGCGTGTTCAAACTGGCCGAAGGCGGCGGACGCAGCTTGCCTGCACCGTCGCTGCGCGATGCGACGCCAAGGCAACTGGCCGGCGGGGGGCGCCCGCAAGCCAAGCCGGGGATGGCCAAGAAAATTGCGCCGCCCCATCTGGCCGATGCCGGCGAGCAGTGGGAGGAGTTCTGATCGTCAATTGTTGAGTCTCGCCTGAGAGGGGCCGAGAGCACCCCTCAGGCGCTTCATCCGATCAAATCCTCCGCTGCGAGGCGACCCTACTTGGCCAACGAAAAAATGGAACAGCGCGACCGCGAATTTCACTTCACTGCCGCTGATTTCGAGCGGGTGCGCACGCTGATCTACAAGCACGCCGGGATTTCCCTGGCGCCGATCAAGCAGGACATGGTCTACAGCCGGCTGGCGAGGCGCCTGCGCGCGCTCGGCTACAGCACTTTCGAGCAGTATCTGGCGCATCTCGAAACCAATGACGAAGCGGAATGGGAGACTTTCGTCAATTCGCTGACGACCAATCTCACGTCGTTTTTTCGCGAGGCGCACCACTTCGACATTCTGATTCGCCATCTGCGCGAATTGAAGCAGCGCCCGATCCGCATCTGGTGTTCGGCGGCGTCGACCGGCGAGGAGCCCTACACTCTGGCCATGACGGCCTGCGAGGCTTTCGACACGCTGACGCCGCCGGTCGCGATCATCGCCAGCGACATCGACACCAATGTGCTGGCCACCGCGGGAAAGGGCGTCTATCCGTTGGAGCGAGTCGAAAAGCTGAGTGCGGATCGTTTGCGCCGCTTCTTCCTCAAGGGTAGCGGTGCGCAGGAGGGCTACGTGCGGGTACGGCCGGAATTGCAGAAGCTGCTGAGCTTCACGCGCATCAACCTGCTCGATGCACGATTGCCGCTACAGGGCCCGTTCGATGTCATGTTCTGTCGCAACGTCATGATCTACTTCGACAAGCCGACGCAGCGCGCCATTCTGAAGAAGTTTGCGCCCTTGCTGCGCGAGGACGGCCTGCTGTTTGCCGGCCATTCGGAAAGCTTTCTGCATGCCGCCGACGTGTTTCGTCCGTTGGGGCGCACGGTGTACGAGCGCGCCGACCGGCCTGCTTCAGCGTCGGCGACGAAGCTTTGACCATGGATGCGGGATTCGTCGAACATCTGGCGGGCAATCGCTACTTTGATCCGACTTTTGGCGCAGAGGCGGTCAAGGTGCTGCCGGGAGAGTATTTTGTGACTACCACCGACATGCTGCTGGTGACGGTGCTCGGTTCGTGTGTTTCGGCCTGTATCCGCGACAGGGAGAAAGGCATTGGTGGCATGAACCATTTCATGCTGGCCGATTCAGCCGAGCAGTCTCCCTACTCGGCTTCAGCCCGCTATGGCACTTACGCCATGGAGATCCTGATCAACCACCTGCTCAAACTCGGCGCCCGGCGCGGCAGCCTGGAGGCCAAGGTGTTTGGTGGAGGCCGGGTAATGGCCGCGCTTTCCAGTTCGAATGTCGGCGAGCGCAACTGCAGCTTCGTGCTCGATTTCCTGCGTACCGAAGGCATTTTTGTTTCCGCACAGGATCTGCTCGATGTCCATCCGCGCAAGGTCTACTTTTTCCCCACTTCCGGCCGTGTTCTCGTCAAGAAGTTGACGCGCCTGCACAATGACACGCTGATGCGACGCGAGACCGAATACGCCGCCCGCCTCACTGAAGCGCCGGTATCGGGCGACATCGAGCTGTTCTAGAGGACCCCATGCCCATCAAGGTACTTATCGTTGATGACTCCGCACTGATGCGCGCTCTGTTGACCGAGATCATCAACGGCGCGCCGGATCTCGAGGTGGTCGGCGCAGCGCCGGATCCAATCGCGGCGCGCGAGATGATCAAGACGCTGAACCCCGATGTATTGACGCTCGACGTCGAAATGCCGCGCATGAACGGCCTCGAATTTCTTGATCGGCTGATGCGTTTGCGGCCGATGCCGGTGATCATGATTTCCTCTTTTACCGCCGCGGGTTCCGAAGTCACCCTCAAGGCCCTCGAACTTGGCGCGGTTGATTATCTGGCCAAGCCGCGAGCAGAGAATATCTCCATGCTGCAAGGCTATGCGGAGGACATTCGGGACAAGATCCGCGCTGCAAGCGGCGCGCGGCTAAAGTCCGCGTCGCGTGTCGCCGTACCGCCAGCGCCGAGTTTTTCGCAGCCGAAAGGCAGCTTCTCGTCGCGCCTGCTGGCCGAGAAGGTCATCGCCATCGGAGCCTCGACGGGAGGCACGGAGGCCATCAAGGAAGTGCTCAGTTCCCTGCCCGGAGAAATGCCGCCCATTGTCATGGTGCAGCACATGCCTGAAAGCTTTACACCGTCATTTGCGCAGCGACTCAATAGCTTGTCGAAACTGACGGTGATCGAGGCTCAGGGTGGCGAGCGTCTGCAGCCGGGTTGGGCCTATCTCGCTCCGGGGCACTCGCACATGCGGGTGCGGAAGAGCGGCGGGGGCCTTGTGCTCGAGTTGTCGCAGGAGGAACCGGTGAATCGTCACCGGCCGGCAGCCGATGTGCTGTTCCGGTCGGTCGCCGAACACGTGGGGAAAAACGCTCTGGGTTTGATTCTCACCGGCATGGGCAAGGATGGTGCGCAGGGCTTGCTGGCCATGCGCCAGGCCGGGGCCTGGAATATCGGACAGGATCAGGCATCCTGCGTTGTGTATGGAATGCCGCGTGAGGCCGCTGAAGTTGGCGCGCTGGATGAAGTGGCCAGTCTCGCCGACATCTCGGGAAGCATCGTGGCAAAGCTGCGCGCACTGGACAGGCGTGGCACCGGAGGCTGATTCGGGCCACATCAAATCGGGCTATACTTGGTTCGCCAGCAACCGCTGTTTGAGCGAGGACAAATCTATGCAGGCTTCTGTCACCATCACTGAAGGTCGTGCCGTAATACTGTTGCAGGGTCGTTTTGACTTCAATTCGCATCGTGATTTCCGCGAAGCGGTTGACACGGCTTTGGCGAGTCCCGGTTCAACCATCACGGTCAATCTGGCGGATGTCGAGTACCTCGACAGTTCCGCGTTGGGAATGTTGTTGATGCTGCGCGACAGGGCCAAGGGCGCCGCGCGTGAAGTCGCATTGACCGGATGTCGCAATGCAGTGAAGCAGATTCTCGATATCGCCAACTTCGGCAAGCTGTTCAGCATGGATTGAGGCGGTGCGTCCTCTGGGCGCACCATCCGATTCGCATGTTGCTCCAACGGGGCTCCGTCTGGCCGTTCCGGCAAACAGGGATTGATGGTTTCGGCTTTGAGTTCGGCTGTGGTTTTGCTACAGTGAACCCATAGAACAATGACGTTTTGGCCCGTTGGCCGCTTCTAGTCTGTTTCCAGGAGAGGCGGAAAGGCGCAATGAGCCACTTATGGCCTAAGCTATAGACGGGCTTGAGGAGGAGAAGAATAATGGCTGGATCAGTGTCTCGCGTGCCGTGGATACATATTGTTGCCGGATTGATTGTCGCTGGCGGCGGAGCTGGAGTTGTCAGTTATGCCGGCGGCGCCCTCGGGCCGGATGTCATCGCCTTGCTGGCGGTGTTGGGCGCCTTGGTTGTCGTAGTGCCATGGATGCATTTCAATTCAGCGGTCGCTGGTCCGATCAACCACATGCGCGAAGTGCTGCACACCACCCGCAATGATGGTGATCTGGCGCGTCGGGTGGAGGTTCCGGAGGCTTCCAGTGCCGCGCCGGTCGCCGCTGCCTACAACGAGCTGATGGCGAGTTTTCAGGGCATCATCACGCGGGTTCTGTTTAATTCCAATCAATTGGCGCAGGCGGCCGACAAACTGATCGCAGAAGCGCGTGAGACAGCGTCAAGCTCAGAGCAGCAAAACACGGCGGCAGAGTCTGCCGCCGTTGCATGTTCCGAAATGGCGGGCGATATGAACGCTGCGGCCGAACACGCTGAGGAAACGGCGCGCATCGCGCTCGCGGCGCGAGAGAATTCTTCGCGCGGCGCGGCGATTGTGCATGATGCCGCTGCCGAAATCGAACGTATTGCATCCTCGGTAGAGCAGTCGGCGCAGGTTGTTGCGGCACTTGGGGAGCGCTCGGCGCAGATTTCCGGCATCGTCAAGGTGATTCATGACATTGCCGACCAAACCAACCTGCTGGCGCTCAACGCCGCAATCGAAGCAGCACGAGCCGGTGAGCAGGGACGCGGCTTCGCGGTTGTTGCGGATGAGGTGCGCAAGCTCGCGGAGCGCACGACGGCGGCCACCAGCGAAATCAGTTCTGTGATAGCCGCGATTCAGACCGAAACAACTCACGCGATCACCACCATCAAGGCGGGATCCTTGCAGGCAGGGAACGGCGCCCAATTGGCGAAACAGGCTGCCGAGGCCTTGGGGCAGATCAAGGAAGGCGCACAGGCGACGCTGGACAAGGTCACTTCCATCGCCAGCACCATGCACCAGCAAAGTAGCAAAACCCAAACCATTGCTGAGCTGGTGAGCAGCATCATGGGTCTGGCTGACCGCAATACGGAGTGTTCCAAAAATACCCTGAACGAGGCGACCCAACTCGATTACCTTGCCATGAATCTGGAGGAAGTTGGCACCATCTTCAAACTCGGGGCGGCCGGAGACCAGGCGCTCAAGGTGCATGAGCGCATGCCGGGCGTTGTTCAGGGTATGGCGAAGACCCTGTCCAAGGCCTTTGCCGATGCCGTTGATCGAGGGCAGATCAAGCTCGATGATCTGTTCGACCCGAACTACGTGCCGATTGCGAACACCAAGCCGCAGAAGTTCCATACCAAGTTCGATGGTTTCTGCGACAAGTTGTTGCCGGGGATTCAGGAGCCGGTGCTTGATGGTAACAAGGAGGCCGCGTACTCGATCGCTTGCGACCGGCGCGGCTATGTGCCGACGCACAACAACCGATTCTGTCAGCCGCTCACCGGCGACGAGAAGAAGGACTTCGTGGGTAATCGCACCAAGCGCGTGTTTGGCGATCCGGTCGGCAAGCGGTGCGGCGATCACGAACTGCCCTTCCTGCTGCAAACCTACCGGCGGGACACGGGAGAAATCATGCATGACATTTCGGCACCGGTTTATGTCCAGGGCCGTCATTGGGGTGGTGTGCGCATCGGCTATCGCACCGAGTGAATGAGAGCCTTTAGTGCGAAGATTCTGCGGCTCACGAGGGTCGCTTTGGCAGCAAATTGGCGTAGTATTGGTTGTCGCGCGAGGGGCTTGTTTGTGTTGCTGCCGGCGCTGAAAGGCTCTTAAATGTCGGAACTCTTCAACAGCATTGATGCTCGGACCCGGTTGGCGGGAACCAACAAGCTGGAGATATTGTTGTTTGCTCTCGGCCTGGACAATCGTACCGGTCGCCGGGAAACATTCGGCATCAACGTTTTCAAGGTTCGCGAAGTAATGCGCACGCCGCCGATCACTTCGGCGCCGGATATGCCTCCCGCGGTGAAGGGTATGGTCAGTCTGCGCGGCGCTCTGGTTCCCGTGGTCGATCTGGCCGATTACATTGGCATGCAGCCGGACAGCCCCCGTGACATCATGATCGTGACCGAATACAACGGTAAAACCCAAGGCTTTCTGGTTGAATCCGTCGACACCATTCTGCGCCTCGACTGGGCGCAAATGCGTGTGCCGCCGCAAATGCTGACCTCCAATCTGGGCGGGCTGGTGACGGCGGTTACCGAGTTGGACGACAATCGTTTGGTGATGATGCTTGATGTCGAGCGGGTCCTTGCGGAAACCGCAAAGGAAGACGACGCGATGATATTCAATGGTATATCTCCACTCGGCCGCGAAGATCTGACGATACTGTTCGCGGACGATTCCTCGGTGGCGCGCGGCCAGATCGAACGGACCCTTGCCGTTCTGGGAGTCAAACACATCAGCGCCGTGAATGGACGCGCCGCGTGGGAAGAATTGCAGCGTATTGCCACGCTTGCCGCGAACACCGGCAAGAGCGTCAAGGACTATGTGCAGTTGGTGCTGACCGATGTCGAAATGCCGGAAATGGATGGCTATCTTCTGACCAAGACGATCAAGGCCGATCCGCGCTTGGCCGGCATACCGGTGATCATGCATTCCTCTCTGTCTTCGATGTCCAACCAGCAGTTGGGCCGTTCAGTGGGCGTCGATGAATATGTGCCGAAATTTGAACCCCATCGCCTGGCGGAAACGCTGGGACGTCTGCTGCTCGGCCAGAAGCCTGTGGCCGCAACCGCACACTGAACGGGAGAGTCGTTTGCCATGAACTCCACCCAGATATCCACCGTCGCCGATTCGAGCAGCAATTCCTTGCTGGAGAACGTCGATGCGCGGACCAAGCTTGCCGGTTCGAACCGGATGGAGATCCTGCTGTTTTCGCTGGGCACCCATGAAACTTTCGGCATCAATGTGTTCAAGGTCCGCGAGGTCAGTCAGACGCCGAGTATCACCAAGGCGCCCAACATGCCGGGCGGAGTTGAGGGCCTGATCAGTCTGCGCGGCAATGTCATCCCGGTTCTCTCGCTGTCGAAGGTCATGAACCTGTCCGACGCACCGTCCACCCGCGGCAGTTCGATGATGGTGACGGAATACAGCAAGCGCACGCTGGGCTTTCTCGTTCACGGGGTTGACCGGATCATCCGCGTCGAATGGGACAAGGTGCGCGCACCGGAGTCCGTGACCGGTGGTTCGCATACCTACATCACGGCGATCACGGAGCTGCCCAATGGCAAGCTGGTGTCGATCGTCGATGTCGAGCAGATCATGGCCAATACCTTTGGCGAGGCGGTGATCGGCCAGATCGAGCGCATGCAGGACGCCGATAGTTTCAACGTCTTCTTCGTCGATGATTCCGTCGTGGCGCGCAAGAAGATTGCCGAAGTCATGGACAAGCTCGGCGTCAAGCACAAGCACGCCCAGAACGGCATGGAGGCCTGGACCAGGCTTTCAGGTATGGCGTCTCATTCACAGCAGACTGGGCAGAGTTTGCGCGACGAGGTCAACCTGATTTTGGTGGATGCCGAGATGCCGGAAATGGACGGCTATGTGCTGACCAAGCACATCAAGTCCGACGCGCGCTTTGCGGGAATTCCGGTGGTGATGCATTCGTCGCTTTCATCGGAAGCCAACCGGGCGATGGGCAAGAGCGTGGGTGTGGACGCCTACGTGGCAAAGTTCGACGCGGATGCACTGGCGGAAACCCTGCGTCCGATGCTGATCAAATCTGCTCGCGATTGATGGGGCAGAGAATCCATGGCAATTGAACCCGGCAAGCTCAAGATTCTGGTGGTCGATGACTTCTCGACCATGCGGAGGATTGTGCGCAATCTGCTCAAGGAACTGGGTTACACCAATGTCGACGAGGCCGAAGACGGCGCGGTGGCTTTAGGCAAGTTGAAGGGGGGCGGTTTTGAGTTTGTGGTGTCGGACTGGAACATGCCCAATATGGACGGATTGACTCTTTTACAGTCGGTGCGGGCCGATCCGGCGCTTAAGCATTTACCGTTCCTCATGATTACGGCGGAGGCGAAGAAAGAGAACATCATCGCTGCGGCTCAGGCGGGTGCTTCCGGCTACATCGTCAAACCCTTTACGGCGGCCACCTTGAACGAGAAGTTGGCCAAGATATTCGAAAAGATGGGGCAGGGCGCCTGAGGGTGCCACGCGATCAGGAAAAGAACACGATGGCAAATCCTATCAAAGCAGACGATGGCAGCGATTCCGAAGACCTCCAGGCGCTGTTCGACAGTATTGCCGCGGGCGCGCCGCCGGCGCCGCCTCCTGCTCCGGCACGTTCGGACGCCACAGGCGACTCGGATGACCTGCAGGCCTTGTTCGACAGCGTTGCCCAAGCTCAGCCTGCCGGTGCTGCGGCCAGCGCTCCCGAGGGTAGTGCGGACGGCGGCGGACCCCAGGAGGAAGCGGTCTTCAATCGTCTGGGTCATCTGGCGCGGCAACTGCATGACAGCCTGCGTGGGCTGGGTGTCGACAAGTTGCTGGAGGATACCGCGCAGCATGTGATCCCCGACGCACGCCAGCGGCTGCAATATATTGCACAAATGACGGAACAGGCTGCCTCCAGGGTATTGAACGCAGCCGATATAGCCAAGCCTGTTCAGGACGAGTTAATGGCCCGTTCGGAGGCGATGTCAAAACGCTGGGACAAGATGTTCGCCAACCAGCTCTCGGTGGATGAATTCAAGATGCTGGCCGCCGACACGCGTACCTACTTTGCCGAAGCACCGCCCAAGCTCAAGATCACCAACGATCAGTTGATGGAAATCATGATGGCTCAGGATTTTCAGGATCTGACGGGGCAGGTGATCAAGAAGATAGTGGACGTGGTACAGAACATGGAGACACAGCTGCTTGCCCTGCTGATCGAGGCCATGCCGGAACAACGCAAGGCCGAGGCTCCGGAAGGTTTGCTGAATGGGCCGGTTATCAGTGCAGCAGGACGCAGCGACGTGGTAACGAGCCAGGCGCAAGTGGACGACCTGCTGGAGAGTCTGGGCTTTTGATCCAGAATCCTGCCGCTTGCCAGGGAGACAGCAATGAGCGATTTTAGTTTCGGCATCAAGCGCGCTTCTCGCGCATCAGCCTGCACTGAAGTCGCTCGAAGGAGATGGATATGAGCGACTTTCAAGGAATGGAAGACCTGCTTCAGGACTTTCTGGTCGAGGCCGGTGATCTGCTGTCCGGGGTCGATAACAAGTTGGTCGATCTCGAGCAGAATCCCGAGGATCATGCCCTGCTCAACGAGATTTTTCGCGGATTTCACACAATCAAGGGTGGCGCTGGTTTTCTCAATGCCGCTGAACTGGTCACGCTCTGCCATCTGACGGAAAATCTTTTCGACCGCCTGCGCAACGGCGAGCTAAGCATCACCGGCGAGCTCATGGACGTGATCATGGCTGCGACGGCCGGGGTGCGCGACATGTTCGGCGTGCTGGAGCGCGGTGCGCAGCCCGAGCCTGCTGATCCCGATGTGCTCGCGAGGCTCAAGGCCGCCCTGGCCGGGGAACCACTGGCCTCGGTTGCGAAGCCCGCTGCTTCCTCTGCTGCCGCCAACGTCGTAGCCGTAGCCGTGCCTGCGGCAAGTCTGCAGGTACCTGCTGGCGCCGGCCCTGATTGGAGCAATCTGTTCAACGCCGTAACGGGTGCTGCCGCACCAGCTGCCGCAATAGCCGCGACCGGAACGACAGTCGCCGGACCTCATGTCAGTCACGATGTCGCCGGCGAGACGCCGGAACAGATCATCCATGCCGCCGTCGGGCGCCGTGCTGGCGACAAGCCGGGGGCGCAGGTTCCGGTGGGTCGTCGCGATACGGAGAAAACGCGCGACAACTCGATACGGGTCGATACCACGCGACTCGACCAGGTGCTCAACTTGTCGGGCGAAATCGGGTTGGCCAAGAACCGTCTGAATGCCTTGCGCTCGGACATTCTCAATGGCCGCTCGGATACCGAGACCTTGCACGCGCTCGATCAGGCCGTGAGCCAGCTCGATCTGCTGGTTTCGGACCTGCAAAATGCGGTGATGAAAACCCGCATGCAGCCTGTGGGCCGCCTGTTCCAGAAGTATCCACGCATTGCGCGTGATCTTGCCCGCAGTCTGGGCAAGGATGTCGAGCTCGTGCTGGTGGGTGAAGACACGGAAATTGACAAGACAATGATCGAGGACTTGTCCGACCCGATCATCCACCTGATCCGCAATGCCGTCGACCATGGTGTCGAGTCCACCGAGGAAAGGCGCGCGGCAGGCAAGCCGGAGAAGTCCCAGGTGCGACTTGAGGCACGCCAGGAAGGCGATCACATCGTTCTCGTCGTCTCCGATGACGGCCGCGGCATGAATCCCGAGAGATTGCGGGCAAAGGCGCTGGAAAAGGGCATCATCACCGACGAAGAATCCAACACGATGGACGAGCGGCAGAGTTTCCAGCTCGTCATGCTGCCGGGATTCTCGACCAAGGATGTGGCCTCAGACGTGTCCGGACGCGGCGTCGGTATGGACGTGGTCAAGACCAACATCCAGAAGCTCAATGGCTCCATTGAGATCAAGAGCGTGCTGGGCAAGGGGTCGACCTTCATCATTTCCCTGCCGCTGACGCTGGCGATCCTGCCGGTACTGCTGGTGAAGCTTGGCGACCAGCCATTCGCCGTGCCGCTGTCCATGGTCAGGGAAATTCTACCCATCAAGATCGAGGCGGTGCAGGAGGTGGGCGGTTGCGCCACTATGGTGGTCCGTGGCGAGGTCATGCAGATGTATCCGCTGAGCCACTTGCTGGGCTGGTCGTCCGATCTGGTCCCCGAGTATGGCGTCTTGATGCAGATGGCAGAGCATGCCTTCATTCTCGCCATCGACGGCTTCATGGGGCGTGAAGACGCAGTGATCAAGTCACTTGATGATTTCCGTCCCAAGGGCGTCGCCGGTGTCACCACGCTGTCGAATGGACAGATTGTGCTGATTCTCGACATGAAGGAAGTCCTCGGTGCTTTTGGAGAAGGCCGCGGTGTCCCGCGCTCCACCTTCATTCCGGTGGAGAAGTTGGCAGCAGCCTGACGCTTTCCCGCGTCGAGAGGGAGCATGTTGCCAAGATACCGTCTCCCCGTTGCTCGGAGACATATCGCTAGTGTAGTGTTGCGTTCTTGATGAAACTTATATCAATTTCTCTTCTCCAATGCACAATACGTGCAGAGTGGAGAAGTAAATGCGAGTTGCCCCCGAGATCGTGCTGACCCAGGAAGAGCATTCCGAATTGACGAAGC
>JAPLRA010000442.1 GCA_026399445.1 Sulfuritalea sp. | reverse complement strand
ATCTGCCTGACAGTGTCTTCGACCTGCCCGACCTCGCCGATCAGGCGCGACAGGCTTTCATTTCCTTCGCCGGAGCGGCGCACGCTTTCGCGCGACTGCTCATGTACGCGTTCCATGCCCTGCGCAATCGATCCGATGCTGGAGAGCATCTGCTCCACGGCCATAGCTGCCGCGGCAGACTTGACATCCTGCTGCGTCGAACTGGCCGCGACTTGGCCGGCGCTGGAGGACAGCGTGTGGGATGCCGCCGAAACCTTGCTGGCCGATTCGCTGACGTGGCGCACCAGGGCGTTGAATTTTTCCATCATTTGATTGAAGGCGTTGGCGGCGTCGCCGATTTCGTCCTGACTGCGGATATCGAGCCGGCGGGTCAGGTCGCCTTCGCCACTGGAAATCTCGCGCAAACCGCTGACCATCTTGTCCAGCGGAACCGTGACAACGTTGCGGATGAACAGATAAATGAAGGCAAGCAGGGGAAGGCTGACGACCAGGGCGGCGATCAGCGACTTGATGCGCTGCGCGGCGACGGCCTCATTGACCTGATTCAGCGAAATCTTCATGCTCACTGCACCGAGCACCGAGTGCTCCGGAACCTGATGACAGGCGATGCAATCCTTGCCCAGATAGTTCTTCAGTGCCAGCGCCGGCCGCACCACAAGCAGGTATTCGCCCTTTTCATCGGACTGGATTTCGCTGAATTCCTTGCCGCTCGCCAGCACCTGCTTCTCGACCGAGTCAGCCGCGCCACTGTCCTTGGCGTTGCCGGGCCCGAAGATTTTGCTGACGTTCTCGCCGCGAATCACCTTGAGGTCGCGGATGATGGCGAGCTGCTTGATCTGGTCGAGGAACACCTCGCGCTGGCCCACCGTGCCGGTGATCATCATGCCGGTCAGTCCTGCCATCGTCGCTTCGTGCATCGAGTTGGAGAACTCGCGCGCCTGACTAATGGCGGTTTGCCGATTGACATGGCTTTCCCAGAAAATCATGCCGGTCCACGCCACCAGCAGCATCAGCCAGATGGAGCCGGTCAGGCGAACCCAGATTTTCAGATCGGAAATTCCAGCCATCGCCATTCCCCTATTTGTTTGCGGCCATTCTAGCCCAAGAAGAAATCAGGACATTGGACCCTTGCATCGAGATTCATGATCGACACTGTGGCGCAAACGGCGTCTCCGCCTAGGGGGACAGGCTTCAAACGGTCAGGTCAAGTTCCTGAAGGCTGCCGGCACGGCCGTCTTCGGCAAGAAACACCCCGCTTGCCGCAATTGCGCCGAGATTGCTGTTCCCGGCGCCGCGTAGTTCGAAGGGGCTGTCGATATGGTCCAGGCCAATGGCGCCGACCTTGCGCTGGGCGAGGGTTTCCAGTGTGCCATCACCTTCCGCGTTCGGTGTCCAGATGCGCAGCGCTTCGAATGCGACGTCGTTTTCGTCGATCCAGCGATTGCCGTCGCTGTCGAGTACGGCGAGTTCGTCAAAGCCGGAGTTTGTCGCCGGACCGAACAACTCGTGGCCCGAGTCGATCCTGCCGTTGCCATTGCGATCGATGGCGAGATAGCCGCTGCCACCGGTCAGCAACGCCAGGTTCTCAAGGCTGCCGTTGTTGTCGAGATCAAAGCTGAAGCGGCGATCGGAAAGCTGTGCCGCTGTGCCGTTGAAGTTCAGTACCAGCGGGTCACGGCGCGCGGCATCGCCGAAGCGAAGGCTGAGCGAAGTTTCCTCGCGATAACTTCGCGTCATGGAAAGATCGAGCGTGAAGCTGATTTCCTGGCCGTCAGCCGTCTTGACCCATCCTTCGGCTGAAACCTGGGTTCGTTCGAACTCTTCATGCACTGCGTGATAGTCGTACTCAAGTCCGAAGCCGGCGGACCGGGCGGGTGCCGCTTGCCGCAGCGCGGCTGTCTCGGGGCCGGTGATTGACGGTGTGGCGTGGGCAGGTTGTAGTTTTCGCGCCGAAAAAACCTTGATCCGGTGGCCGGTCAACATCTCCACCATTGACCTGATCAACATGAGCGAAGGATCACTATCGACCGCGTCAGCGGCTTCCTCGATCGCGGCTCCTCCCTGAGTCCGTTCCGGTTGCGCTGGCGGTGCCGCCATGGTTGCCCGACTATCTGCGGCGAGCAAAGCACGGGCCGCGGTGGAGAGCGACACCATGGGCGTCGTGGCGTTGCCACCGGCTTCGAAGTCAGGCTGGCGATTGCCTTTCCATACGCGCAAGGATTCGGTTGATTCGTCGTGGCGGGTGGCCAGATGGCTGGCGGCAAGGGAATAACTGACGCTGTCTATCTTCATGATGGGCATCCTGTGGCTGCCATCGAAGGGAAGGCGCCTGCCCATGGGTTAACGACGTCGGCACGCGAAAATTTACCTCTGACTGCGCACCCAGCGCATCAGGCTGGCGACATCCATCGCGCCGGCCTGACGCGCGACTTCGCGGCCGTGGCGGAATAGCGCCAGTGTCGGGATCGAGCGGATGCCAAAGCGCGTCGCGAGTTCTTGTTCTTCCTCGGTATTTACTTTTGCCAGGCGAAACTCGGGTTCAAGCTGCTTCGCCGCCTGGGCGAACGCCGGCGCCATGCTGCGACAGGGGCCACACCATGGCGCCCAGAAATCGACCAGCAGCGGAACGTCGGAGCGTGTGGCGTGGGTCTCGAAGTTTGCGGCGCCGAGCTCAACAGGCTCGCCGGTGAAGAGGCGGGCCTTGCATTTGCCGCAGGTGCCGCCATCGGCAAGGCGCTCGGCAGGTAGGCGATTGGCCGCATGACAATGGGGGCAAACGACGATCATCCGTAGCGGCGAGGTCAGCGTCATTTGCTGGCCCGTCCGCTACGCATCCACAGCGAAGCGGGCAGGGTTCTTTCCTGCCCCTTCTTGCTGTGCAGGGGTCTCATCAGGGGATTCATCAAGGGCTCGGACATGGCGTACTCCATATATCAGGTCTCACTGATATAGGGCCGCTGCCGGCAACTTCAAGCCGATGTCAGGTTTTGGCGCCGAGTGCCTTGGCACGCGTTCCCGCTGCCATATCGGTTTGAGCCGAGACGGGCCAGCCGGCGAGGTGGGTCGAGACCAGGTCGCGCAGCGCGGCGATCCAGTCGGGTCGCTCATTCACGCAGGGGATGTAGTGAAACTCCTTGCCGCCTGACGAGAGAAACGCGGCCTTGCACTCCATTGCGATTTCTTCCAGTGTTTCCAGACAATCGGCGACAAAGCCGGGGCAGATCACGTCGACCCGCGCCGTGCCGCCAGCGCCGAGTTTCTCCAGCGTCGGCTGGGTATAGGGTTGCAGCCACTCGGCTTTACCGAAGCGCGACTGGAAGGTGATCAGATAGTCGCTCTCGGCGAGCCCCAGCGCTTCCGCCAGCAAGCGTCCGGTTTTCTGACACTCGCAATAATAGGGGTCGCCCAGGTCCAGCGAGCGGCGCGGCAGGCCGTGAAAGCTCATCACCAGTTTGTCTGGCCGGCCGGTCGCTGCCCAGTGTTCGCGGACACTGGCGGCTAGCGCAGCGACGTAGCCGGGGTGGTCGTGGAAGTGCTTGATGAAACGCAGTTCCAGCGGGTTTCGGCTGCGCTTGAGCCAATCGGCCACATCGTCCATCACGCTGGCCGTGGAACTCGCCGCGTATTGCGGATACAGCGGCACTACCAGCACGCGCTCGACGCCATCGCGCTTGAACTGGTCGAGGACGCTGCCGATCGAGGGCTGACCATAGCGCATGGCGGACGCCACCACTATGTCCGCAGCGCCGGATTCGCCCAGCCAGCCTTTGAGCAGTTTGGTCTGGCGCTCGGTGTGAACCTTCAGCGGCGAGCCGTCCTGCATCCAGATCTTGGCGTATTTGGCCGCCGATTTGGCAGGGCGCAGGTTGAGGATGATGCCGTTCAGAATCAGCCACCAGATCGGGCGCGGGATTTCGACCACGCGCGGATCCCAGAGAAACTGTTTGAGATAGCGGCGCAGCGCTGTCGCCGTGGGTGCCTCCGGCGTGCCGAGATTGACCAACAGGACGGCGGTACGGCGCGGTGCGCCGTGTGTTTGTGCGGGTTCGGGTGCGTAACGCGGCATGGATTTCTAGGGCATCGAAAGTGCCGAGGACAACAGCTTGGCGGTGATGTCGACGATCGGAATAACGCGTTCGTAGGCCATGCGCGTCGGGCCGATGACGCCAATGGTGCCGACGATCTGGCCATCGACCTCGTAGGGTGCGGCGACTACGCTGCATTCATCGAGCGGGGCAATACCGGATTCGCCGCCGATGAAGACCTGCACGCCATCCGCGCGGCAGGAAAGTTCAAGCAACTGCGCGAGGCCGGTGCGTTGTTCGAACAGATCGAAGACGCGGCGCAGGCGTGTCATGTTGGACGACAGGTCTTCGACACCGAGCAGGTTCTTCTCGCCGCTGATGACGTATTGCGTCGATGTGTCGGCGATGGCCTGGTTGCCGGCATCGAGCGCGGCAGTCATCAGTTCGGACATGTCGGCGCGCAACTGGCGCAGTTCTTCCACCACACGCGCGCGCACCTGATCGAAGTCGAGTCCAAGGCAGTTCTGGTTCAGGTAGTTCGCCGCCTCGACCAGTTCTGACGGGCTGAAATTTCGCTGCGTAAACAGGATGCGGTTTTGCACATCGCCGTCAGCGGTGACGATGATCAGCAGGACGCGCCTGTCCGACAGACCGAGAAACTCTATCTGCCGGATACGAGGCTGCTGCCTGCGCGGCGCCACCACCACACCGGCAAAGGCGGTAAGTTGCGAGAGCAACTGGGACGCGTGGCTGATCACCAACTGCGGCTGGTCGGGCTGGATGGCCTCCTGGATTTCTGACAGTTCGCTGCCTTGCAGGGGCTTCACCGTCAACAGGGAGTCGACAAAGAGGCGGTAGCCCAAAGGTGTCGGCACTCGTCCGGCCGAGGTGTGCGGGCTGGCGATAAAGCCCATTTCTTCAAGATCCGACATGACATTGCGGATCGTCGCCGGAGAAAGTTCAAGCCCCGAGTATTTGGAAAGCGTACGCGAACCGACCGGTTGACCTTCGGCGATATAGCGTTCGATCAGGGTTTTCAGCAGGGTTTGCGCACGATAGTCCAGCATGCGTGGATTTTAGAGCCAAAACAGTCGAAAGACCGAGTTTCAACGCAGGCCAGCGCCGGCTGTATCGACGTCAAGCGTAGCGGTCGCAGCCAAAAGTGCCGGCACAAATTGTGGTCTAATCAACCGCATGAGCGCCGCCGCAACGTCCGAATTCCGCACCATTGCCCTGATCGGCAAGTACCAGAGCCGGGAAATCGCCGAATCCCTGCGGCTGCTTGCCACTTTTCTGAGCCAGCGCGGCATAGAGGTTCTGCTGGAAGAAGATACGGCTGCGGCAGTGGGCGCCAATGGCTATGCGGTGGCCGGCTATGAAGCGATCGGCACCCGCGCCGAACTGGCGATCATCCTCGGCGGTGACGGCACCATGCTGAACGCCGCGCGGCATCTGGCAGAGTTCGAGGTGCCGCTGGTCGGCATCAATCAGGGGCGACTCGGTTTCATGACCGACATTGCGCTGGGTGCCATGATCGATAGCATTACCGCCTTGCTGGAGGGGAAGTTTTCCAGGGAGCAGCGGTTTTTGCTGAACGCCGAAGTACTGCGCGATGGCGAAGTGGCATTCCAGACGCTGGCATTGAACGACGTAGTGGTCAACAAGGGCGACATCGGCCGCATGATCGAGCTCGAAGTGAAAGTCGATGGCGAACTGATCCATGTCCTGCGTGCCGATGGACTGATCGTGTCGACGCCTACCGGATCAACCGCCTATGCGCTTTCCGCCAACGGTCCGATCCTTCATCCCTCGGTGCCCGGCATCGCCATCGTGCCGCTCTGTCCGCATGCACTCACGAATCGACCGATTACCGTCAGCGACAACAGCGTGATCGATATTGCGCTGTTGCTGCCGCACGACGCACGTGTTCACTTCGACGGCCAGACGCGCTATGACGCCCGCGCCGGAGACGTAGTGCGGATCGCGCGTTCGCGCTACAACCTCACCTTGCTGCATCCGCCGGGCTACAGCTACTTTGCCATGCTGCGGGAAAAGCTGCATTGGAGCTCGACTCCTCGTCACTAACTTTCATGCGGATTTCGGCACCCCTGATGATGGAACACTCGAAAGGCGAATTGAAGACCCGCCCCTCCCATCCTCCCCTCGCGGGGAGGCTACT
>JAPLRA010000264.1 GCA_026399445.1 Sulfuritalea sp. | reverse complement strand
TGCGCAAGCTGGGCATCGAGCCAGCGGGGGATGCCGATCCGCCGGTATCGCTTGTGCTCATGGGGAACCCGGGAACCGGTAAGACCAAGGTGGCGCGTTTGCTCGGCGCGATTTACAAGGGACTTGGGCTGCTGTCGAAGGGTCACGTTGTTGAAGTCAGCCGCGCCGACCTGGTTGGTGAGGTGATTGGGGAAACTGAAAAGAAGACGCGCGAAATAATCGCAAAGGCGCAAGGTGGATTTCTTTTCATCGACGAGGCGTACTCACTGGCTGGGAAGAGCCGCAATGACTACGGCAATGCCGTCATCGAGACCCTCCTCAAGGCAATGAGCGATTCGCGGCGCGACTTCGGGGTCATCGTGGCCGGTTACCCCGAGCCGATGCAGCAGTTTCTAGCGAGCAATCCCGGGTTGCGCTCGCGATTCCGTGGGCGGGAGGTTGTCTTCGATGACTACACGCCGTCGCAGCTTCTCGCCATCGCGACCGAGACCATCGGCAAATTGCAGCTCACCATCGGCGACGATGCGCTCCGATACCTGGAAAGGCGCCTGGAGGAGGCATATCGCGACCGGGATGCCACTTTCGGCAATGTGCGATACGTCAAGGGAATTGTTAACGATGTGAAGGCGGCGCTTGCCCAGCGGCTTCGTGGGTCTGCCGCGAATGCGTCATACAGTGAGCTGACGAACATCACCCTTGCCGATGTCGAATCGGTGTTTCATAGCGGCACCGCGGCGCAAGTGGTTATCCCGATTGATGAGGGCTCCCTGATAGCGGCGCTTTCGGAACTCGAAGCGTTGGCAGGCATCCCGGCCGTCAAGGAGGAAATGGCCGAGCTCGTCGATCTGGTCAGGTACTACCGGACTGTTGGCAAGAACCCGGGGCGATTCCTCAACTCGCACTTCGTGTTCACCGGCAATCCGGGCACCGGAAAAACCACCGTGGCGCGCATCCTGGGGAAAATCTACCGCGCCTTGGGGCTGCTTGAGCGTGGCCATCTTATTGAGTGCGATCGCCAGGCATTGGTCGCCGAGTTCATCGGACAAACAGCACCCAAGACCAACGCCCTGATCGACAAAGCCTTGGGAGGAATGCTCTTCATCGACGAAGCCTACACGCTGGCGCCAATGACGGGGCAAGACTTCGGCCCGGAGGCGATCCAGGTTCTGCTCAAGCGCATGGAAGATCAGCGGGGACAGTTCGTCGTCGTGGTCGCCGGTTACCCGGAGGAAATGGAGCAATTCCTTGCGTCCAATCCGGGGCTGAAATCGCGCTTCGACACCTTCCTTGCCTTCGAGGACTACAGCGGCGATGAGCTTTCGGCGATTGCCGAGCGACTGTTTGCCGGCGAAGGGCTAAGCCTCGATGGCGAGGCGCGGCGATTCATCCGGGACTATTGCGACCGCTACGTGAGAACGCGGGATCGCTATTCGGGAAATGCCAGGGATATGCGCAAACTCGTTCTGAAATCGGTACGGAACCAGAATCTGCGTATCTCTCGGTCGGCGAGCAGTGAGGGCAGCGATGATGCCCGGCGGGTCAAGGTCGGGGACTTGTCCAACTGGACGATTACGCCTCCACCGAAACGGCGATCAATCGGCTTCGTGACGGAGGAATGAAACGGCTGTTGGCGCAGGCGGCAGGCGACCAAGCCAGCCAAAGGCGAAAGTCGGCGCTGGCGGCACGGCGGCTTCCGCTGATAGTTGATTATGCAGCGGTGCCGTGAAGCGGAATCACTTCGGCCCCGGCCTTCAACTTGTCGAGATAGTCCGCCCATTGCTGCATCATTTTGCGCCGCTCTGGAAGGTGCGCCGTGCGGTTGTAGGCGCGCCCGTTTGGGTCTTTGACGGCGTGGGCTAACTGGTGTTCGATAAAGTCAGGGCGCACCCCCAGCACTTCATCAAGGATCGTCCGCGCCATTGCTCGGAAACCGTGTCCGGTCATTTCGTCCTGAGGGTATCCCATGCGCCGCAAGGCGGCATTGACCGAGTTTTCAGACATCGGACGTTCAT
>JAPLRA010000172.1 GCA_026399445.1 Sulfuritalea sp. | reverse complement strand
TCGCCGATTGGTTAGAATGCTCGGCTTTCCGAGGAGCGCATGGGTGGATTTCATCCCTGAGCGCCGGCCGGGTTATCGAAGCAAGCAAGGAACACGAGAATGAAGACATTTTCCGCCAAGCCGCAAGAGGTCCAGCACGACTGGGTTGTCGTCGATGCGACGGACAACGTGCTCGGCCGTCTGGCTGCCGCGAACGCACATCGGCTGCGGGGCAAGCACACGGCTCCCTACACGCCGCACGTTGATACCGGCGATTTCATCGTCGTGGTGAACGTCGAGAAGTTGCGTGTTACCGGCAACAAGGCCCAGGACAAAACCTACTACAGCCACACCGGCTATCCGGGTGGTATCAACGAAACCAACTTCACCAAGCTGCAGCAGCGTTTTCCGGGGCGTATCCTGGAAAAGGCCGTCAAGGGCATGCTGCCCAAGGGCCCGCTGGGCTATGCGATGCTGAAGAAGATGAAGTGTTACGCCGGTGCTGCCCATCCGCACGCCGCCCAGCAGCCGAAGTCGCTGGAAATCTAAGGAGTTTTCATGGCAGTCACCCAATATTACGGTACCGGTCGTCGCAAGACGGCCATCGCCCGCGTGTTTCTGCGCACCGGTAGCGGCAAGTTCGTGGTCAACGACAAGCCGGTCGACGAGTTCTTCTCGCGCGAAACCGGCCGCATGGTCGTGCGTCAGCCGCTTGAGCTGACCCAGCACACCAGCACCTTTGACATTCTCGTGAATGTCGAAGGTGGCGGCGAGTCCGGCCAGGCAGGCGCCGTGCGTCACGGCATTACCCGCGCCCTGATCGAATACGACGCAACGCTGAAGCCCGCCCTGTCGAGCGCCGGTTTCGTCACTCGCGATGCGCGTGAAGTCGAGCGCAAGAAGGTCGGCTTCCGCAAGGCCCGCCGGCGCAAGCAGTTTTCGAAGCGGTAAGCTTCAGCGGTTTATCGCTGTTGTGCAAAGAGCCGCCTCCGGGCGGCTTTTTCGTCTGTGGGTTACCATCAACCATTCGCAGCAAGGAGTTCGGCATGATCAAGGCAGGCATCGTCGGCGGCACGGGCTATACAGGGGTGGAATTGCTGCGCCTGCTGGCGCGGCACCCCGAGGTTGAACTGACGGCCATCACTTCGCGTGGCGAGGCCGGAACAGCGGTCGCCGAGATGTTTTCCAGTCTCCGCGGAGCAGTGGACCTCAAATTTTGCGACCCGAAGGATGCGCCGCTCAAAGAGTGCGACGTGGTGTTTTTCGCCACGCCCAACGGCATCGCCATGCAGCAGGCCGAGAGCCTGCTCGACTCCGGCGTCAAGGTCATCGACCTGGCGGCTGATTTCCGCATCAAGGACGTGGCGCTGTGGGAGCAGTGGTACGGCATGACCCACGCCAGCCCGGCATTGGTCGCGGAGGCGGTGTATGGCTTGCCCGAGGTGAATCGCGAGCAGATTAGGACCGCGCGGCTGGTGGCGAACCCGGGCTGCTATCCGACGGCGACGCAACTCGGGTTCCTGCCGCTGGTCGAGGCTGGCTGCATAGACCTCGATCACTTGATCGCGGATGCCAAGTCAGGCGTGTCCGGCGCCGGTCGCAAGGCCGAAATCGGTATCCTGTTTTCCGAGGCGTCCGACAATTTCAAGGCCTACGGGGTACCGGGCCATCGGCATCTGCCAGAGATACGGCAGGGTTTGGCTCGCGCCGCCGGCAAGGAGGCGAAGCAGATCGGGCTGACCTTCGTGCCGCACCTGACGCCGATGATCCGCGGCATCCATTCCACGCTTTACGCCCGCATCACGCGTGAAGAGGATTTTCAGGCCTTGTTCGAGCAGCGTTACGCTGCAGAGCCTTTTGTCGATGTGCTGCCGCCGAAATCCCATCCGGATACCCGTTCGGTGAGGGCGGCCAACACCTGCAGGATGGCGATTCATCGTCCACAGGGCGGCGACACCCTCGTCGTGCTTTCGGTGATCGACAACCTGGTGAAGGGGGCTGCAGGGCAGGCGGTGCAGAACATGAACATCATGTTTGGTCTGGACGAATGTTCGGGTCTTTCTCAAGTTCCCGTCTTGCCCTGACGCTGAGGGATTCGGACACATCTGCCGTGGTACTGGCGGGCGCTGGCTGTCGTCCTCCTCTCCGGCGTGTCGCTGGCCCTGGCCGGATGGATCTATGATGCCGGGCAGCGCTTTGCGGGCTTCCATCAGGGCGCCAGCGAACACGAAATCACCAGCATGCGAGAACGCATTTCCCGGCTGGAATCCGACCTCGAAAGTGCTCGCAAAGTGGCCAATGCCAGCGAAAGCCGCTTGCGCATCGAGAGCACCTCGCTTGGGCAACTTTCGCTGCAGATACGCACGCTCGAAGAAGAAAACACCCGCCTCAAGTCGGATCTGGCGACGTTTGAAAGCCTGGCCGGAGGACAGGCCGGCGATTCCGGCCTGGCGATCAGTCGATTGCAGGTTCTTCCCGGCGATGGCGGCCAGTACCGCTACCGCCTCCTGCTGGCTCAAACAGGCGATAAAAAAGAGAAAGAATTCAATGGCATGATCCAGCTGATTGCCACCGTGCAGCGAGGCAAAGAGACTGTTATGATGCAGTTTCCCGCCGCCGGGGATCCTGCCGCCAGTCAGTATCACGTGAATTTTCGCTACTTCCGGCGCCTGGAAGGAACATTCAAGGTGGTCGCCGATGCCCGAGTCCAGCGTGTCGAGGTCCGTCTGATTCAGGACGGCGTGGTCAAGGCCAGCCAGAGCGTAGCGCTTTGAGCGGCACGGCATCGCAGGGATGACTTGTTAGGAGATTTAAACAATGTTTGGCAAGAAAACCAACAAGCCGCAAGGTCGTATTGACAGCCTGATCGGCGTCGGCACTTCGCTGGAGGGCGACGTGACCTTTACCGGCGGCCTGCGTGTCGACGGTGAAATCAAGGGCAATGTGCGCGGCGCCGACGGACAGCCGGCGACGCTGGTGATCAGCGAGCACGCGCGGATCGAGGGCGAGATTTCGGTTTCGCATCTGGTCATCAACGGTACCGTCATCGGGCCGGTACATTCAAGTGATTTCCTGGAACTTCAGACGCGCGCCCGGGTCACGGGTGATGTCGAGTACAGCACGATTGAGATGCATCTCGGGGCAGTAGTGCAGGGCCGCCTGGTGCATCAGGGTTTGCCGGCTAAAGCGGTCGAATTGAAGCTGGCGGCCAGCAATTGACCTTCTGCGCTATTGCAATCATAATTAGCGGA
>JAPLRA010000453.1 GCA_026399445.1 Sulfuritalea sp. | reverse complement strand
TATTCGCCGCGCCGCTCCTTCTTGATCACCGACTCGTAGATCTGGCCGGTGGTGAAGTTGTTGCGCTTGCCCATCTTGGCGCTGGTGAAGCGCTCGTAGTGACCCAGATCGAGATCGGTCTCGGCGCCGTCTTCCGTCACGAACACCTCGCCGTGCTGGAACGGCGACATGGTGCCGGGGTCGACGTCGACGGAGGGGTCGAGCTTGAGGTGGGTAACCTTGATGCCGCGGGATTCGAGGATCGCGCCGAGGCTGGCGGCGGCTATCCCCTTGCCCAGACTGGACACGACACCGCCCGTAACGAAAACGTATTTGGCCATGGAAATGCTGCTGCGGGAAATTCCAATCATAGCGGAAATTTCCCGCCCGTTAGAAGCCCCGCGCCAGGCGGGCAATTCGGCGCGACGAGGTGACCAATAAGCGGCCAATACGCGACGATTCAGCGGCGGAGGGCGCCTTTCTCGGCGGGGCCGCGCTTGCTCAGGCGGTCAACCAGGGTTCCCAGGTTGCCCAGTGACATGAGATGCGCGTAGACCACGGCCAGGGTGCCGTTGGCAAACAATTCCTGAACCGCATCGCGGTCCAGGGCACGCAGCTTGGTTTCATCCACGACGCTCAGTCCGTTGAGTCGAAACTGGGTGCCGTCGTTGAGCTGTGCCAATGAATCCGCCTGCCGCAACAAGCCAAGTTCCTGCAGCCGGCGGCCCAGCAGTTCGGTCGTCGCAGCCGCCTGGTGAAACTCGCTGAGGAACTTCATGGCGTGATCCAGTTGGGCACTCGGCTTTCCCTCGACAAACAGGGGCTCGCCCTCCTTGGTGCCAAAACACTGCGACGCCTCGTCGATGCACACCAGCAACTCCCCCTGCGCGCCCTTGCCTGGCACGAAGGGATAGCGCCTCACGAAGGCCGGCACATAGCGCGCATCCCATTTGCCTGCCGCGTCCACGTAAAGATTTTCACTTTCGCGCAGACCGAGAAGTGCTGCCGGTACAGGGCCCGCCTCGCCGCGCGCGAAAACAATCGGATACTCGCGCGCCGCCTCGAAAAACTCGCTCGCCAACAGCGGTACCGAATTGGTCCCGGCGGCATAGGCGAAGTTCGTTGCGGGGCGCACCTTCAGTTTGGCGTGCGTCTGGTCGTTGAGCGCCACGACACGCTCGTAGAACATCATTTCGGACATTGCGTTGATCCTGACACCGAAAGTTATGAGGCTATCACATCGCAGGTACGACTATAATTTGCGTTTTCGCCCCGCGCAGGAATTGTCATGGAAGCCGAACGCATCAACGCCGTTGCCAACCGTATCGCCGACCTTTCCGGTCGCAGCGAGCAACTGCGGAGGTATCTTTGACTACGACGGGAAAGCGGAAAAGCTTGCCGAACTGAATCAGGTCCTCGAAGACCCGAAGCTCTGGGATGACGCCGAGCGCGCCCAGACCCTGGGGCGCGAGAAGAAATCCCTCGAAGCCGTGGTCGCCACGCTCTCCGGCGTCGGTTCAAAACTTGCCGATGGCCGCGATTTGTTCGATCTGGCCAAGCAGGAAGACGACGAAGACACCATGGAAGCCGTCGAGGCCGATCTCGACGAGGCCGAAAAGCTGGTCACCGACCTTGAATTCCGCCGCATGTTCAACAATCCGGCCGACCCCAACAACTGCTTCATCGACATCCAGGCCGGTGCCGGCGGCACTGAAGCCTGCGACTGGGCCTCGATGCTGCTGCGCCAGTATTTGAAATACTGCGAGCGCAAGGGC
>JAPLRA010000107.1 GCA_026399445.1 Sulfuritalea sp. | reverse complement strand
GTCCCGCCGCCGGGCCGCCCCAAGGCGGGGCCAGCCAACGATCCGGAGCCGCGCAGCAGCGAACCGTTGTCACCCCCCCGCGAGGGGGGGGCGGGGGGGGCGGGCTTTGGACTGGCGTGATGGAAGGTTTCCAGCGAAGGCGTCGCCGAACCGAGCACGATGGGGATGTTCAGCTGATGGGCGCGCCAGACCGCGACATCGCGCGCCGAATAGCGCAGGCCTTCCTGCTGCTTGAAGGAGGCGTCGTGTTCTTCGTCGACGATGATCAGTTGCAGGCGCGGCAGCGGCATGAACACCGCGAGCCGGGTGCCGAGCACGATCTGGGCGCGACCGGTCAGCGCCTCGATGAAGCCGCGGGCACGCGCCGCGTCGGCCATGCCGCTGTTGGCACAAACGATGTGGGCTCCAGGAAAGCGCGCCGCGACACGGCCTTCGAGTTGCGGCGTCAGCGCGATCTCGGGCACCAGCATCAGCGCCTGGCCGCCGCGCGCCAGCACGGCGTCGATCGCGCGCAGATAGACCTCGGTCTTGCCGCTGCCGGTGACGCCATGCAGCAGCAGGGTGTGGAAGCCGACGATGCCGGCGATGGCCTCGACGGCTGTTTGCTGGGCGGCCATCAATTGAGGCAACGCTGGAGTTATGTCCCCGGCGTCTGCGCCGGGGACGGTATCCCTTGCGGACGACGCTGGGACTGCGGCGATTTCGGTCGACCTCTTCAGCCGCGGCAACTTGCCGCGCCGGAGCATCGGCGGCAGGGCGAAGGAGGTCACTTCGCCCAATGGCGTCTGATAGTAGCGCGCGCAAAATTCGCAGAGCGCCAACCATTCGGAAGGCAACGCGGGCAGGTCGCGCAGGATTTCCGTAACGGCTTTCAGCTTCTCGCCCGGATGCCCGCTCGCTGCCGCCACCTCGATGATCAACCCTGTGCGCGAGGTCTTGCCGAAGGGCACGGTCACCCGCCGGCCAATATCAGTTTCGTCAGAGTCCGGGGCGAGATAATCGAAGAGTCTCGGCAGCGGCAAATCAAGGGCAACGCGAACGATGTTCATGCCGGGTCAGATGCTTGCCGATCAATGTTCGAGTAAACCTTGGCATAAGCCTTCAAGCCGTTGCTGTAAAAGAGAAAATGGCTTACCCACAAATTCTGTGGATAACTTTGTGAGTAAGGACCCCGTAAAAACCCTAAGTGACCGTCCGGCAAGGCGATTTTCATCTCTGTGCAATATTTGAACAAAATAATATCGTTCAATATCAATTAGTTATCAGGCGCCTAGCCGAGAGCCCCAGTCAAATAGAGGACGTGCGGTCCTTTATCAATTTCTGTGAATAAGTCAACATCGGGAGGCATTTTTCGACTCCCTTGGCAAGCCTTGCCGGACGGCCTTTTTCGGGCGGGAACGCGGCCAAAACCGCACCCCCGCTGGCTTCGCAAATCAGACCTGCGCGGAACCGCGCCGGCTGTGGCTGTGCACGGTGTCAACCAAAACTTTCACGTTTTCAGGTGGGGTAAATTGGGAAATACCATGGCCGAGATTGAAAACGTGCCCGCCGGATTTCCGGTTGTCCTCGGCGTCACCACCGTAGCTGTCCAGCACGCGCCGCGCTTCGGCGGCCACCTTTTCGGGAGACGCGAACAAGGCCATCGGATCGATGTTGCCCTGCAATGCCACACGGCCGCCCACACGTTTGCGCGCTTCGCCCAGGTCGGTGGTCCAGTCGAGCCCTACCGCGTCGCAGCCGATGTCGGCGATCGCCTCCAGCCACTGGCCGCCGCCCTTGGTGAACACGATGCAGGGCACGCGCTCGCCATCGTGGCTGCGCTTCAGGCCGGACATGATGCGCTGCATGTAGCCCAGCGAGAACTCGCGGTAGGCCGCATGCGACAACGAGCCGCCCCAGGAATCGAAAATCATCACGGCCTGCGCGCCCGACTCGATCTGGGCGTTGAGGTAATCCGTCACCGCCGTCGCCGTCACGTCCAGAATGTGGTGCAACAGATCGGGGCGATCGTAGAGCATCGTCTTCACCGTGCGGTAATCCGTTGCTGCGCCCGAGCCGCCTTCGACCATGTAGCAGGCCAGGGTCCACGGACTACCGGAAAATCCGATCAGCGGCACCGAGCCGCCCAGGGCGCGGCGAATCTCGGCCACCGCATCCATCACATAGCGCAGATGCACATTGGGATCGGGTGCGGTCAGATCGCGAATCGCCCATTCCTCGCGCAAGGGGCGCTCGAATTTCGGTCCCTCGCCGTCGGCGAAATACAGGCCCAGCCCCATCGCGTCGGGCACGGTGAGAATGTCGGAAAAAAGGATGGCCGCATCGAGCTCGAAGCGCGACAACGGCTGCAGCGTGACTTCGCAGGCCAGTTGCGGGTTCTTGCAGAGTTGCAGGAAGCTGCCGGCGCGGCGCCGCGTCTCGTTGTATTCGGGCAGGTAGCGTCCGGCCTGGCGCATCAGCCAGACGGGGGTGTACTCGACGGGCTCGCGCAGCAGCGCGCGCAGGAAAGTATCGTTCTTGGGGCGGGACGAAGGCGACATGAAATGCGATCCAGCGAAGCAAAGGTTGGATTATCGCACCAGCCGCTCTAGCGACGCCAGAAAGCCGGCGTGAACAGGACAAAGACCGACAGCACCTCGAGGCGCCCGAGCAGCATGGCGAAGGTGCATACCCACGTTTGAAAATCCGTCAGGACTCCATAGTTCTGGGCCGGACCGACCACATTGAGGCCGGGGCCGGCATTGTTGATGCACGCGACGATGGCGGTGATCGAGGAGGTGAAATCCAGTCCGCTGGCCACCAGAAAGAAGGTCAGTTCGCCCACCGCCAGAATGTAAAGAAAGATGAAGCCGAGCACGGCGCCGACGATCTGCTGCGGAATCGCGGTGTCACCGACGCGCAGTGGCGCCACCAGGTTGGGATGCACCAGTCGCTTGAGCTCGATCAGGCCCTGTTGGGCGAGGATCAGCGCGCGAATCATCTTGATGCCGCCGCCGGTCGAACCGGAGGAAACCGAAACGCAGGACAGGAACAGCATCCAAAGCGGCACGAAGATCGGCCACTTGTCGTAGTCCACGCTGGCGAATCCGCAGTCGGTGGCAATCGACACCAGGTTGAAGGCGACGTGGCGCAACGCCGTCAGAAAGCCCGGGTAGGTGCCCTTGATGGTGAGATACAGCGAGCAGACGAGGGTACTGGAGACGATCAGGGCGACAAAGGCCTTGGCTTCCATGTCGGTCCAGTAGGCTCGCAGCGAGCGACCGCGCCAGGCGACGAAGTGGGTGGCGAAGTTCATGCCGGCAACCATCATGAAGAAGATCAGCACCGCCTCGATGGCCGGCGAATCGAAATGCCCGACGCTGTCGTCATAGGTCGAAAACCCGCCCAGGCCCATCGCCGCGAAAGCGTGGCAGATGGCATCCAGCCAGTTCATGCCGACCACCTTGAGCGAAACAATGCAGGCCACGGTGATGCCGAAATACACCAGCCACAAGGCCTTGGCCGTGTCGGCGATGCGTGCGGTCAGCTTGGAGTCCTTCATCACGCCGGTGGTCTCGGCCTTGTAGAGTTGCATGCCGCCGACACCGAGCAGCGGCAGGATCGC
>JAPLRA010000398.1 GCA_026399445.1 Sulfuritalea sp. | reverse complement strand
GACCCGGCGGTGGCTATTGTCTGGCCAAGCCGCTGGAGGCCATTTCGGTATCCGAAATCATTCATGCGGTCGACGAGTCGCTCGACGCTACGAATTGCGGCGGCAAGGGCAATTGCGCCGAGGACCAGCGTCCCTGCATGACTCATGATCTCTGGACCAGCTTGAACGAAAAGATGTTCGAGTATCTCAACTCGGTCACCCTGGCCGAACTCGTGGCCAAGCAACGGGAAAAGACAGGCGTCGCCGCCGTGCTGCACGACGAGCGTCCGCTGCGCCGTGTGCGTCGTCAGGCCGAGGAACTCGTAGCTGCCTGACAGCTATTGAGCACTGCCATGTTTGCCCCCGTCTATTTCGATCACAACGCCACCACGCCGCTCGATCCGGTCGTGCTGGAAGGCATGCTGCCGTATCTTGCGGCGCAGTACGGCAATGCCTCCAGCCGTCACGAATACGGCCGCGCGGCGCGTCGCGCGATCGACGAGGCGCGGCAGCGCGTGGCGTATGCGGTCGGCGCCCATCCGACCGAAGTGGTGTTCACCAGCGGTGGCTCGGAAGCCAACAACCTGTTCATCAAGGGTGCGGCGGCTTGTCTGACGCCTGGCGTGGTGGCGATCTCGGCCATCGAACATCCCTGCGTGCGCAAACCGGCGAAGCAGTTGGTGCGCGGCGGCTGGAGGCTGCGCGAGATCGCCGTCGATGGGAATTGCCGTGTCGCCAGCGCCGACTTTCAAGCGGCGCTGGAAGAAAAGCCGGCGATCGTTTCCGTCATGCTGGCCAACAACGAAACAGGCGCCGTGCAAGACGTCGGCGAACTCGCCGCGCAGGCCAAGGCAACGCGAGCGTGGTTTCACACCGATGCCGTGCAGGCCTTTGGCAAACTCGCGCTGGATTTTCGCGCGCTTAATGGCGCTGGTGTGCATGCCTTGACGCTGTCGGCACACAAGCTGGGCGGCCCGAAGGGCGCGGGAGCGCTGGTGATCGACAAGCGCGTCGAACTGCTGCCGTTGATTGCTGGCGGCGGCCATGAACGCGGCCTTCGCTCCGGCACCGAGAACGTTGCGGCCATTGTCGGTTTCGGCCTCGCAGCGGAACTGGCCGGGGCCCAACTCGATGCCCTTGCGCAGCAGCTTGTCGCTCTGCGAAACGAACTTGAAGCGGGACTGGTTGCGCAGGGCGCGACGATATTCGCCGGCGCTGCCGAACGTCTGCCCAACACCAGCTACTTTTCCTTCGCCGGTGTTGATGGCGAAACCCTGGTCGGCAAGCTCGATCGCGCCGGCTTTGCGGTGGCAGCCGGCGCGGCCTGTTCCAGCGCCAATCCGGAACCCTCGCATGTGCTGCTGGCCATGGGCATTGAATCGCGGCTGGCGCGCGGTGCGGTGCGCGTGAGCCTCGGCCCGGACACTACTGCGTCGCAGGTGCGCGACTTTCTCGCGATACTGCAGACTACAATCTTGCAACTCAAGGGATTAGCCAGTTTGGCCTCCCTGACAAGCTGAACTGGAGAAATTTGTAATGAAGCTACCGGTGTACCTCGACTACTCCGCAACCACGCCGGTCGATCCGCGCGTGGCGGCGAAGATGATCCCTTGGCTGACCGAGCATTTCGGTAACCCGGCCTCGCGTTCCCACGTCTATGGCTGGGAGGCCGAGAAGGCCGTGGAAGAAGCTCGCGAAGAAGTCGCCGCGCTGGTCGGCGCCGACGCCAAGGAAATCATCTGGACCTCGGGTGCGACAGAATCCAACAATCTGGCCATCAAGGGCGCGGCGAATTTTTACGCCGGGACCAAGGGCAAGCACATCATCACGGTGTCCACCGAGCACAAGGCGGTGCTGGACACGGTCAAGGAACTCGAGCGCCAGGGCTTCGAGGCCACCTATCTGGTGCCCCAGGAAAATGGTCTGATCACCGTCGAGCAATTCAAGGCCGCTTTGCGTCCCGACACGGTCGTGGCATCGGTCATGGCGGTGAACAACGAGATCGGCGTGATCCAGCCGCTCG
>JAPLRA010000007.1 GCA_026399445.1 Sulfuritalea sp. | reverse complement strand
TCGCCGTCGGGCTCGGCGCGCGTGGTGTTGGCGCGCACGTCGGAACCGCCCTGCTTTTCGGTGAGGCCCATGCCGACCAGCACGCCTTTCTTCTGCGCCGCCGGAATGAAGCGCTGGTCGTATTCGCGCGAAAGCATTTTCGGCATCCACTCGCGGGCGATTTCAGGCACATGCTTGAGGACCGGCACGGCGCCGTAGGTCATCGTGGTCGGACACAAGGAGCCATCCTCGATCTCGGCGAACATGACATAGGCGGCGGCGCGCGCGACATGCGCGCCGGGCTTGGGGTCGGCCCACGGCCCGGTGTCGCAGCCGTGGCGCTTTAGCCAGCCGAGGCATTCGTGCCAGGAGGGATGGAACTCGACCTCGTCGCGGCGGTTGCCGTAGCGATCGAACAGCCGCAGTTGCGGCGGATTGACGTTGGCCAGGCGGCCGTGCTCGATCCATTCCGCGCTGCCGACTTCGGCGCCCCGCGCCGTCAACCAGTCCTGCGCCCAGCCGGCGCCCTGCTGCGCCACGGCGTCCTGCAGGGGCAGGTTGTTGCTGTAGGCGTTGTAGTTTTCCAGCGCGTGGGCCTGGTTGATGACCTCGTGGGTTGCGGTGAGCGGTGGATGGCTGGGTTGCATGAAGTCCTCCTATTTCATCAGGTGCTTCGCCAGTGCCATGTAGGCCGGCAGCGAGATCGGGTCGTTGGCGGTATTCGCCGCCACCGGGTTCGACGCAAAGCGGGCAATCACCATTTCCGCCTTGGGATCGATCCACAAGGCCTGGCCGTGGATGCCGCGCAAACTGTAGGCGCCATGTTCGTTGTGCGAGACCCAGACCATGTTGCGGTAGCTCCAGCCCGGCAGCGTGGCGTAACCGGCCTTGGCGAAGTGCTCCTTGTCGCCACCCTTGCGGATGTCGTCGATCACGGCTTTCGGCACGATCTGCTGGCCGTTGAATCTGCCCTCGAGGCGGAACATTTCGCCAACCCGGGCAAAGTCGCGCAGGCTGGATGCCATGCCGCCGCCGGCGGAGGCAGTGCCGACGCCGTCGACGGCGAAATGGGCGTCTTCCTCGGCGCCGATCTTCTGCCAGATGTTTTCCGAAATCAGCTGCGCCACGGACTTGCCGCTGGCGCGTTGCACGATCCAGCCGAGCAGCTCGGCGTTGGGCGTCTTGTAGGCAAAGGCCTGGCCGTGTTCGCCTTCCTTCTTCAGCGGCAGCAGGAAGCCGTAAAGGGTGCGCGGACCCTTGTAGTCCGGGCGCGTCGGGAACCAGCCGCCGGCGGCGATGTACTGCCAGATCTCGGCATTGGGGTCGGCGTACTTTTCCGAGTACTGCACGCCGGTGGTCATGTCCATGACCTGGCGCACCGTGGCATCGGCGTAGGCGCTGTCCTTCATTTCCGGGACATAGCGGGTGACCGGCGCGTTGGGGTCGAGCTTGCCTTCCTGAGCCAGCATCGAGGCAATGGTGCCGACGAAGGACTTGGTCGCCGACATCAGGATGTGCGGCGTATGGGCATCGAGCGCGCCGAAGTACTTCTCATAGACGATCTTGCCCTTGTGCATCACGATGACGCCATCGGCGTAGTTGGCGGCGAGCGACTGCGCCCAGGTCATCGGCTGGTCCTTGCCCAGCGGCATGAAGCTGACCGCATCGAGGTCTGCTCGCTCGGCCCGGGGCAGCGCGCTGGCCTTGCCGTTACCGCGCCAGACGTTGGCGGTCGGGCCGAGTTCGCGGAAATGCGTAAAGGCCCAGCGAATCTGCGGGAACTTCCAGTTGCTGCCGTCGGCGATGCGGATGGTCTTGTCGGCGGGTGGAGGGAAACCCTGCATCAGGCCCAGCGTACGGGGGTCGCTGGCTACTGCATCGGGGAGCGCAGGCGGTGTTTGGGCGAGAACGCTGCTGGCGGAAAGCAACAGGACGAGGCTGGCGAAAGAGCGCATGCGGGGTCTCCTGGGATGGGGTGAGCCGGGAATTCTTGTCCCGGGCGCGCGCCTTGTCAACCAAGCGCTTGCTTGGTAGCATGGCGGCCCTTCTGCTGCAACCGGAGAGCCCGCCATGATGTCGATACCGCGCACCCTGTTTGAAGAGGATCACGAAGCGTTTCGCGACACCGTTCGCCGTTTCATGGAGCAGGAGGTCGCCCCCCACCACGCGCGCTGGGAAGAGCAGACCCACGTCGATCGCGACATCTGGAACAAGGCGGGTGCCGCCGGTTTCCTCTGCGCGACCATGCCCGAGGAATACGGCGGCGTCGGCGTGGACAAGCGCTTCTCGGTCATCGTCATGGAAGAGGCGGCCCGCATCAACGCCACCGGACTGGGC
>JAPLRA010000401.1 GCA_026399445.1 Sulfuritalea sp. | reverse complement strand
GCCGGTTGGCGGCATGGGCGTTGGCGAGTATCACGTGCGGCGCACTGGCCAGCACGTCCCCGCGGGCGTCGAGGGCTTGCCAGCCATCGGAATATTTTCGAAGCGACGCGACCTCCGACCCGAAATGCAGGTGCATCTTCACGCCGCCGGCAGCCAGCAGGGTGGCGCAGACGCTGCCGGGACTGACCCAGCCGCCATCGGGAAACCACCAGCCGCCGTGGGCCACATCCCGGCCGATCAGCGCTTTGGCGGCGTCGCGTTCGAGAAAGGCGGCAAAGTCCGGTGGCAGCTGGAGTTCCTGCACCGTGTCGCGCTGCAAGGCTTCGTGGGCGGCATCGCGGGCGATCTGCAACACGCCGCAGGGCGACCAGCGCACCGTGGCAAGGTCATTCAAGCAGCGCAGTGCATAGAGATAGCAGGCACGTGACAGTCGCGCCGCCAGCGCATCGTCTTTCGCCAGATGCGGCAGCAGTATGCCCGCCGGGTTGCCCGAGGCCTCCTGTGCCGGGGCGTCGTGGCGTTCGAAGAGTTCGATGTGCCAGCCGCGGCTGGCGAGGCGTTCGCTGATGGCGGTGCCGGCGAGTCCGGCGCCGATGACGATGGCACGACGCTCATTGGAGCGGGGTGACGATTCAGAAGTCGGCGTTGGTGATACGGTGTCACGCCGGCGGCCGACCAGCATTTCACGCTTTGGAGCAAAGCCGGCGCGGCGTTCCAGACTCCAGCCGGCCTGTTCCAGCGTGCGGCGCAATTCGCCGGCCACGCTCCAGGTCGCCAGTGTTGCCCCGGCTTGGCACACTCGGGTGATTGCGGTCATCAGCGCCGGCGACCACAATTCGGGATTTTTTGCCGGGGCGAAGCCGTCGAGATAGACCGCATCCGCTCTGGCGACGAGTTGCGGCAGCAGCGTCGGTGCATCGCCCAGCAGCAGGGTCAGGGTGACTTTACCCTCGTCGAAATGCAGGCGATGAAAGCCGGGTGTCAGAGGTGGCCATTGCCGCAGCAGTTCTGCAGACAGGGGCGCCAGCTCGGCATGGGGTGCCAGCAGAGCCACCAGATCGTCGCGACGGAAAGGATGCTTTTCAACCGAGAGGAAGTGCAGTCGCCCCTTTGCTTTCGATTCGCGCCAGGCCTGCCAGGTGACGAGAAAGTTCAGGCCGAGGCCGAAGCCGGTTTCGAGGATGACGAAGCTGTCGGCGCCGTTCCAGCACGCGTTTTCCCCCAGCAGCCCGTTGCCGCCGAGAAAAACATGGCGAGCCTGCGCCAACGCGCCGTGCGATGCGTGATAGACGTCGTCGAAGATCGCCGAGTACGGCGTGCCGTCGCCGGCTGCCGCCGGTTCGGCGGGAACCAGCGGAGGTGCCATCACCCCGGAGTCATTCCGGCCGCATCTGCGGGAACAGGATGACGTCGCGGATCGATGCCGAGTTGGTCAGCAGCATGACCAGACGGTCGATGCCGATGCCGCAACCACCCGTGGGCGGCAGGCCGTACTCGAGGGCGCGGATGTAGTCGGCGTCGTAGTACATGGCTTCCTCGTCGCCGGCTTCCTTGGCTTTCGCCTGCTGCATGAAGCGCGCCGACTGGTCTTCGGGGTCGTTCAGCTCGGAGAAGCCGTTGGCGATTTCGCGGCCGACAATGAACAGTTCGAAGCGTTCCGTGATGTCCGGGTTGTCGTCGTTGCTGCGCGCCAGCGGAGAAACTTCCGCCGGGTAGTCGATGATGTAGGTCGGGTCCCACAGTTCGGACTCGGTGGTTTCCTCGAACAATGCCAGTTGCAGGCTGCCCAGTCCGGCGCGCGCCATGTGCGGTGCCTTCATGTCGACGCGGAGGTCCTTGAGTTTTTGCCGCAGCCAGTCGAGATCATTGAGCTGCTCGAAGGTATAGCCGGGATGGTAGTGGTGAATCGCGCCGACGATCGTCAGCCGGGCGAAGGGCTTGGACAGGTCCAGCGTGCGCCCCTGATATTCGAATACTTCGGTGCCCAGCGCCTCGCGCGCCGAGTGGCGCAGCAGGCCTTCGGTGAAGTCCATCAGGCGGCGGTAATCCGTATAGGCCTCGTAGAACTCCATCATGGTGAATTCGGGATTGTGGCGCGGGCTGAGACCTTCGTTGCGGAAGTTGCGGTTGACCTCGAACACCTTTTCGAAGCCGCCGACCACCAGGCGCTTCAGATACAGCTCCGGCGCGATGCGCAGGAACAGTTCCATGTCCAGCGCATTGT
>JAPLRA010000243.1 GCA_026399445.1 Sulfuritalea sp. | reverse complement strand
CCCAGGTCGCGCCCCTGCAGCGTCATCCACGTTCCCGTGGCGTTTTCGCGCTTGACCATGTCAATATCAAACAACCCGTAGCCACCGCCCTTGCTCATGCCATTGTATTGGCCGAACTTCTTGGCGTTCTGGTTGTTATTGACACTTCCAACACCGGCGCTCACGGAGCTCTCCGGCGAAATCAGGGCCTGTACCTCGGCACTGTTCTGTGCGCTCGCTGTGCCATAGGCGGCTATCAGTGCTGCAGCGATCGGCAGCAGACGAAAACTCTTATTCACTTTCATGATTCGCACTCCCGATCATTGCAGGAAGAAGGCAGGGGGCAGCAGATTACGCCCGCCATTCGGATTGTTGCTACCGTGAATCTCGGTATGGCAATTCAGGCAGCCGCGACCTTGCTCGATGAAGGTATTGGCTTTCCCTGCAACAGCTTGCACTGGCGCTATGCCTGCAAGACCCGGCGTCCCGTGGCCGCTGTGGCACTGGTAGCAGACCATCGGCGCACGCGCCTTGAGCAGGTTGTCGGCTGAAGTTCCGTGCGGCATGTGGCAGTTGCCGCAGTCGTCATTCACCGGTTGATGGTTATGCACGAAGGGTCCGCGCTTTTCCATGTGGCAGGTGTAGCAAGTTTCTACCACGCTATCGCGTTTCATGAGTTTAGGACCGGCGGAGCCATGCGAATTGTGGCAATCGGAGCAGCTCACCTTGCCTTCGAGGATCGGGTGATGCGACTGCTTATTGATCTGGGACCGCTGTTCCTTGTGACAGGTAAAGCAAACTTCTGACTGCGTGCGCTTGTCGCGTACCTTGTCCTTCTTGGCGTGGACCTGGTGACAGGCGTTACAGGCGACGTCACGACTTTCATGTGCGCTTCCCGCCCACAAATGACGCTTCGAATCCTTGTCATGACAAGTCAGACAGGTGCCGCTACGCGCGTCGGCTGGCGTCGTGGATGTCTTGCGGAAGCTGCGATCGACTACCGGCGGCTTGCCGCTGCCTGTGTGCAGGCGATGCTTTTCGCTCTCGCCGTGGCAATCGACACAGGTCGGGGTGCGCTTGTCCGCCGTGGTGCCATGTTTTGTCTTGCCGATGGCAAGCACGGACGGGTTCAATTCGAGCATGGTCGACGCGCCGGTGGGCTCGTCGGCCTCGTCATGGCAACCGGTACATTTCGCGTCGCCTTTCAAGATCAAATCCTTGGCATTCGGGTCCGCTCCCAAGGCTTTCTTGGGCGCATCGGCGGCAGCCATCGCCGGCATTGCGGCCAGAGTGCCGATGACGGCACAGACGGTGAGTATCTCTCGTACAAATCGCATCTTGATTTCCCCTAGGTTCCCTGCTGAACGCATCGGCTGGTAACAATTTTTTACAAAGGGGATTGTCGCGTATGTGACGAAAGTCACATATCAGCAGCGGACTCTTTTATCTGTAGGAATTATCTGACACCGTTCCGGGACTTCCGCTCAGCGGCAGTTGATGACGGGGCTTTTTTGTCCCAACACTGTGGTCCCCAAGTCCGCTGAGAGTCGGGGCGGCTCGCGCCTGCGGATGACGCTCCCTGATCCATGAATAGAGCTGCCGATCCGCAGCCTACCGAAACTTGATGGATGTCGAATAGTACGGAGTACCAAGGCCACCATCTGAATCGCACCCCTCCAGAAGATCGGCCACCCGAGGGTGGCCGTCTGAAATGTTGCTTTAAACCGGAGCTTAACCCACGACTATTCTCCTCACTGGAACTTGTAGGAGACTGAAGCGCCGATCATGTGCACCTTGTAGTTCGGACTGGTCTGGCCCGTGCCAACAAAACTGGTGGAGGAAGTCAGCGTTTGGCCGTCCCAAGCCCAGTCGGCAGAACTGTATCTCTCGTAGGCGTAGTTCACCTGGATGGCAACATCCTTCTTCACCTCGTATTTTCCGAACAAATCCAGGCGATCGCGCCGGGTATTTGTATCAGGCAGCGGCAACACAGTAGCCGCGATAGCAGTGCCGAGATTGTTGAAGCGGGTCGCACCGACCGAACTCGCATGCGTGAGATCGCCTCCCCACTCATACTTGCCACCGGGCTTTACGCGGAAACCTAGGCCCATGGCCCACGAGCGGTCGCTTATGGAGACCACCCCCGCTCGCACGGCCTGGAACAGCGCCGTATTGTTCTGCCTGTCGAGGGTCTGTCGGCGCCGATTGAATATTGACCCACCCTGCTGATTGAAATTTGACCCAGGGCTGGTCGCTGATTTTTGAGTCAGCGGTTGTGGATAAGTGTAGCAAATAGCTGGTTCTGACATTCTCCTTTCTCATGGCGCTGGATG
>JAPLRA010000249.1 GCA_026399445.1 Sulfuritalea sp. | reverse complement strand
GTGCTTTGCGATCAGTCATGTTCAATCCTCTGAGGGTCGTTGTCGAAGGGGATGCTCCCAAGGGGGAGCACTGGCGACAGTATAAAGAGGATTTTGCGTTGCAGCAATAGTCTTATATAAGACTTATAGATTTTTTTTATTGTTGTTTAACAATATATTAAACAATAAATTCCGCGATACGAGAAGGGCTTCGCGATAATAAAAGCGCAGCCGCTTTGCTGATATATGTCTTATATAAGACGTGGGCTAGTGTAAGGCCAGGGTGCTTACAATTACTCCATCCTCATCGGCATAAAGCCATTCACCTGGAGTGAAGGTCACCCCGCCGAAGGTAACCGGAATATCCGCCTCGCCGACATTCTTTTTTACGGTTTTCATTGGATGCGTGTCAATTGCAAAGACGCCGATATCCATCTCGCCGATGGCCCGGGAATCGCGGATGCAGCCGTAGACGACCACGCCGGCCCAGCCGTTCGTGACCCCCAAGGCCGCGAGTTGATCGCCGACCAATGCCCGACGCAGGCTACCGCCGCCATCGATCACCAGCACGCGGCCTTCGCCGGGGGATTCGAGCGCTTTTCTGACCAGTGAGTTGTCTTCAAAAAGCTTGAGGGTCGCAACGCGGCCAAAAAAAGCGGCGCGTCCTCCAAAACTGTTGAACATCGGTTCAACGACGCGCACCTTGTCTTCATGGGCGTCGCACAGATCGGTGGTCAGCAAATTCATAGTGCAATAGTTCTGGTTGAAGTGAGATCTCTGGCGCAGAAACCCCTGCGCGCTTCCCCGAGCTAGATCGCCGTGGTGATGGAGGGCGTGCTTGCCGTTTCTTCGAATTTGAGAGTGATTTTTTCGTGCTCGTCAACGTCAATGGTGACGCGACCCCCGTGCACCAGCCGGCCGAACAGCAGTTCGTCGGCGAGCGCGGAGCGGATCGTATCCTGAATCAGGCGCGCCATAGGGCGTGCGCCCATCAGCGGGTCAAAGCCCTTTTCTGCCAGCCATGCGCGCAACGCGTCGGTGAAGATGGCCTCGACCTTCTTTTCATGCAGTTGGCCTTCGAGTTGCATGAGGAACTTGTCGACCACGCGCAGGATGATTTCGGCGTCGAGCGCGCGGAACGAGATGATGGCATCCAGTCGATTGCGGAATTCCGGCGTGAACATGCGCTTGATGTCGGCCATTTCGTCGCCTTGGCCTTTGTTGGCGGTGAAGCCGATGCTGGTCTTTTGCAGGGCTTCCGCCCCGGCGTTGGTCGTCATTACAATCACCACATTGCGGAAATCCGCTTTGCGGCCATTGTTGTCGGTCAATGTGCCGTGATCCATCACCTGCAGCAGGATATTGAATACCTCGGGGTGAGCTTTCTCGATTTCGTCCAGCAGCAGCACGGCGTGCGGTTTCTTGGTTACCGCCTCGGTGAGCAAGCCACCTTGGTCAAATCCGACATAGCCGGGGGGCGCACCGATCAGCCTGCTGACGGCGTGACGCTCCATGTATTCGGACATATCGAAGCGGATCAGTTCGATCCCCATGCCGTAGGCCAACTGACGGGCTACCTCGGTCTTGCCCACGCCGGTCGGTCCGGAGAACAGAAAGCAGCCGATAGGTTTCTGCGGGTCGCCCAGTCCCGAACGGGACATCTTGATCGCCCTGGCCAGCGCGTCGATGGCAGCTTCCTGGCCGAAAACCATGTTCTTCAGGTCTCGGTCAAGATTCTTCAGCGCCGAGCGGTCATCTGCTGATACGTGCTGCGGCGGTATGCGCGCGATCTTGGCTACGATGTCTTCAATCTCGAGTTTACCGATAGTCTTCTTCTGCTTTGATTTCGGTAGGATGCGCTGGGCGGCGCCGGCCTCATCGATCACATCGATCGCTTTGTCCGGCAGGTGGCGGTCATTGATGTATTTTGCTGCCAGCTCCGCCGCGCTGGAAATGGCCGCTGCGGAATACTTGACGCCGTGATGCTCCTCGAAGCGCGACTTGAGTCCGCGCAGAATCGAGACGGTTTCGTCGATCGAAGGCTCATTGACGTCGACCTTCTGGAAGCGGCGCGACAGGGCGTGGTCCTTCTCGAACACGCCACGAAACTCGGAGTAGGTAGTGGCGCCGATGCACTTCAGCGCGCCGGAGGACAAGGCGGGTTTGAGCAGATTCGAGGCGTCCATGGTGCCGCCCGAGGCCGCTCCGGCACCGATCAACGTATGAATTTCGTCGATGAACAGAATAGCGTTCGGGTTGTCCGCCAGTTGCTTGAGGACACCCTTCAGGCGCTGCTCGAAGTCCCCCCGATACTTGGTTCCGGCCAGGAGTGCGCCCATATCCAGGCAATAGACAGTGGCATTGGCAAGAATCTCGGGCACGCGGCCTTCGACAATGTGCAGGGCAAGCCCTTCAGCGATGGCCGTCTTGCCGACCCCGGCTTCGCCGACCAGAAGCGGATTGTTCTTTCGACGGCGGCACAGCGTCTGGATGACTCTCTCCAACTCTCTGTCGCGCCCGATCAACGGATCGATCTTGCCGGCCAGCGCAGACTGGTTGAGGTTTTGCGTAAAGCTCTCCAGTGCGCCGGCCTTTTCCTGCGTCTCAACGTCAGTCTCCGCAGGTTCTTCCTTGCCTCTGACTTGCGGTGTCTTGGTTATGCCATGGGAGATGAAGTTGACCACATCCAGCCGTGTGACGTTTTGGCGTTGCAGGAAAAAGACGGCATGCGAGTCCTTCTCGCCGAAGATCGCAACCAGTACGTTCGCGCCGGTGACTTCTTTTTTGCCCGAGGACTGCACATGCAGAATTGCGCGCTGGATGACGCGCTGGAATCCAAGCGTCGGCTGCGTGTCTATCTCATCGCTGCCCGCTACGGTTGGTGTGTGTTCATTGATGAAGGTCAGCAACTCCTTGCGCAGACCTTCTATGTCTGCGGCACAGGCACGCAGCACTTCCGCGGCAGATGGATTGTCCAGCAGCGCCAGTAGCAGATGCTCGACCGTGATGAACTCATGGCGCTTCTGCCGGGCTTCGACAAAGGCCATGTGCAAGCTGACTTCAAGTTCCTGGGCAATCATCAGTCTTCCTCCATCACGCAAGCCAGCGGATGCTGGTGCCGGCGCGAAAATTCGCTCACTTGCTCAACCTTGGTTGCAGCCACATCGCGAGGATACACTCCGCAGGCACCCTTGCCTTCGCGATGAACCTTGAGCATGACTTGCGTCGATTGCTCGCGCGACAAACCGAAGAACTTTTCCAGCACTACCACGACGAAGTCCATTGGAGTGAAATCGTCGTTGAGCAGCAATACCTTGTACATCGGTGGCGGCTTGGTGCGGCTTTGCTCCGGCGCCAATGCAGC
>JAPLRA010000161.1 GCA_026399445.1 Sulfuritalea sp. | reverse complement strand
CATCCAGCGCCATGAGAAAGGAGAATGTCAGAACCAGCTATTTGCTACACTTATCCACAACCGCTGACTCAAAAATCAGCGACCAGCCCTGGGTCAAATTTCAATCAGCAGGGTGGGTCAATATTCAATCGGCGCCGACAGTCAGGGACCGGACGAACAACCTGACAGTCCTTTACGATATTTCCGGCGAAACGCAGGCGACGTTCGGGAAGCTTAGCAAGAAGCTGGAGGGCATCCTGACGGCAACGGAAAACACCAAGGCAAAATGAACATCGTGAATCCCAAACTGCAAGCCCGTTTCAAAACGCTCAAAGCCTCGGGTCATCTGCCTTCGCCCAAAGGCCCGTCGCCGGCAGGGCGCCTGCTCAAACTGGCCAATGCCTGTCACGGTCCGGATTCCCTCTGCGATATTATGTTGCACTGGCTCCCCTGGTGCATTACTGCGGAATAGACCCATGCCCGAACTGCTTAAAAGTAGGCTGGACCCTGTCCAGTACCAACTCTATCTGCGCCGCGCCGTTCCCATCTTTGCGGTGATCTGCATCATTGCCTTGTCGGCGGCATTGTGGATCACGTGGAAACTCGTCGCGCGCGCTACGCAAGACGGCATCGTGGTCTCGGCTGCGGCGGCCAATATGGCTATGACTCAAATCTTTGGCACCGAGGTCTGGCACGAACTCAAGCCTCTGCTGCAAACCAAGACAGGCAGCGCCGAGCAGGCGCGCAGCAACCCCAACCTGCCGGCGATCGATGCGATGGTGCGCCGCTTCAGTCGCAACACCGATATCGTTAAGGTGAAGATCTTTGACGTCAAGGGGTTGACGCTATACGCGTCCGAGCCCAAGCAGATTGGTGAGGACAAATCCGAAACCTCGGGCTTCATCAGCGCCCTTAACGGCAAGTCGGTGAGCGAACTAAGCTTTCGCGACTCATTCCGCGGGTTTAACGGCGATTTACACGACATCGATCTTGTTTCGTCCTATGTGCCGGTGCATGAGGCAGGCCGGATCGTATGCATTGTCGAGATCTACACCAACCGCACAGAACAAATTCGCCAAACCGAACAGCAATTGCGCGAACTCTTGCACAAGCTGGTGCCGACCTTCCTGGGGCTGTTCGTGGTGCTGCTGTTCTTCTTCCGGCGGGCTGACCAAGCGCGGCACCGTCACGAGCAGTCGCTGCTGGGGTTGGCGGAAGACAGCCGCCTGGCGCGTGAGGCGGCCGAGGACGCGATGCGGCTCAAAGCCGATTTTCTGTCCACCATGAGCCACGAGATACGGACACCGCTGAACGGCGTCATCGGCATGACGGATCTGCTGCTCGATACGCCGCTCGGCACTGAGCAGATCGAGTTCACCCGCATCATCAAAACCTCCGCTGATGCGCTGATGGCGATCATCAACGACATTCTCGATTATTCCAAGATCGATGCCGGTCTGCTGGTACTCGAGGAGACCGGTTTCTCGCTGCGGCAAACCATCGAAAGCAGCCTCGATGTTCTCGCCGCGAAGGCACAGGAAAAGCAGCTGACGCTGGCCAGCTTCATTGTGCCGGACCTGCCCGATCATCTGATCGGCGACCCGACCCGCATTCGCCAGATCCTGCTCAATTTCCTCTCCAATGCCATCAAGTTCACCGAGCGCGGCGAGGTGGTGGCAAGTGCCATGCATGAAGCGACGGCGGCGGACGACACGTCCCGCGTGGTGATCAAGTTGGCGGTTCGGGATTGCGGCATCGGCTTGAGCGAGACAGCGCGAGCCGGGCTGTTCCAGCCCTTCTCCCAGGCCGACAGTTCGACGACGCGAAAATATGGGGGTACCGGGCTCGGGCTGTCCATCTGCAAGCGCCTGGTCGAGGCCATGGGCGGCGAAATCGGTGTAGACAGCGTGCCCGGTGAAGGCTCCACTTTCTGGGTCAGAATTCCGCTCGCGGTTGTTCAGGAAATACGGGAGCCGATGGCATCCCACGCCTTTCTGGACGGCAAGCGCATTCTGATCGCCGGTGGCGAAGTGGGTAGCGGCGCCATCTGGCGGCCCTGTTTCGAAGCCTGGCAGATGCATGTTGAAACCGTCGTGAGCCTTGCAGAACTGCGCCAGCGCTTGGCCAACAGGGAAAGCGGTGACGACGCGCCCGACGTGCTGCTGCTGGTGCAGCCTTTGGCCGACGCTACTCTGGCCGACGCCGTCGACAGCGTGCAGGTGGATGGCACCCCGCCCATCATGTGTTGCCTGGCCCGGCCAGACCGTGACGCAAAGGCTGCACTGCTCGCCCGGGGCGTCGCAGTGGTACAGCAGCCGATCAAGCAGTCGACGCTTT
>JAPLRA010000441.1 GCA_026399445.1 Sulfuritalea sp. | reverse complement strand
TGGTCGGCAACGACCACACGCCAGGCTTCCCTTCGGCAGCCCGATTTGTCGCACAGGCCTTTATGGGGGCCAACCTGGACAACGCCGCGCTGCCCGGGGTTTACCTGGGCGTAGTGATGGGGCGGCATGCAGGCTTTCTGACCGCGGCAGCAGCGCTTGGGAAAAAATTTCCCGACGATGGCCCGCACCTGATCTACCTTCCGGAACGCACCTTCAGCGTCGAAAAATTCCTGGCAGATGTAAAGGCCACTTACGACAAGTACGGCCGCTGCGTGATCGCCGCGTCGGAAGGCATTCATGACAGCAAGGGCACGCCGATCATCACCCAGCTGACGACGCACGTCGAACGGGACGCCCATGGCAATGTGCAACTCTCGGGAACCGGCGCCCTGGCGGACCTGCTCTGCGACGAGATCAAGGACAAGCTCGGCATCAAGCGAGTACGCGGCGACACCTTCGGCTATCTGCAACGTTCATTCATTGGCTGCGTATCGGATGTCGATCAGCGCGAAGCCCGCGAGGTCGGCGAAAAGGCCGTGCAATATGCCATGTGGGGCGATCGTGACGGTTCTGTTGCCATCAAGCGCACGGGGTTTTACTCGGTGGATTACCAGTTGGTTCCGCTCGAGTCCGTGGCTGGGAAGACCCGCGTCATGGAAGACGAGTTCATTGCTGCCAGCGGCACCGACGTCACCGACGCATTCCGGATGTATCTTCGTCCCTTGCTCGGGTCGGGCCTCCCGGACGCCTACCGCTTGCGACTCAACAAGGTCGCCAAAATTCTGAATCCCGGCAAATAGGCCGCACCAGCCAGAAGGAACTGATCTGCGCCAGACGGCGCAGATCAGTCGCCGAAGCTGATTCCCAGATCCCTGCCGGTCTGCAGGGTATCGCAGTCCAGGGGAACGCCTTTCATCCTGCCGGCCACTTCCTCCAGCGCGACATAATTTACGTTGGGGAATGCGAGGGCCACCATGACGCCGGACCGTCCCTCATCCAACCCCCTGACCGCAGCGGTGCCAAAGCGCATTGCCGCGAGTCGATCAAACGACGTCGGGCTGCCTCCGCGCAACAGATGGCCGAGCACGACCACCCGGACGTCCTTGCTGGTCCGCTCGCCGAGCACTTTGGCGATTCGCTCACCGACTCCGCCGAGGCGCTCGGCGTGGCCGATCTCGGCAGGGGCGAGAACTTCCCGATGACCATGGATCGGCTCGGCACCTTCGGCAACCATGACCAGGGAATACATCCTGCCCTCGTTGTCCCGCGCACGAATCTTGGCCGCCACCTTGTCAATGTCGAACGGAATCTCGGGAATGAGGATGGCATGGGCGCTGCCTGAAATACCCGCGTGCAGTGCAATCCAGCCTGCATAGCGGCCCATGACCTCGACCACCATTACGCGCTGATGGCTTTCGGCCGTACTGTGCAGACGGTCCATGCACTCGGTAGCAAAGGCCACCGCCGTATCGAAGCCGAAAGTGGTGAAGGTCTTGTCCAGATCGTTGTCGATGGTCTTGGGCACGCCGACCACGCGCAAGCCTTTCTGGTGCAGCGCATTGGCGATGGTGAGCGAGCCATCGCCGCCGATGGAAACCAGAGCATCGAGTTCCTTCTTCGCGAAAAACTCCAGGATCTCATCCGTTCGATCGAGGTCCTTCGTTGTCCCGTCGGGCATGTGCATCGGGAAATGCATCGGGTTACCCTTGTTGGTGGTACCCAGAATGGTGCCGCCAAGATGCCCGATGCCGCGGACCTTTTCGCGAGTCAGACGGAACACGCCACCTTCCGGATAGCGTTCCGGGAACATGATGCCGTTGAAGCCTTCCCTAATTCCGTAGCATTCCCAACCCCGATTGGCGGCGGCAATGACCACGGCACGGATCACTGCATTCAGGCCCGGGGCGTCTCCCCCACCGGTGCAGACCGCTATGCGTCGAATTTGACTGGACATGAAGGCTCCTGTGTCAGCAATACTGCCAGGGGATCCGCTAACTCAATGCGGCGAATACTGCGCTCTTGATCGTATCGAGCGAGCCGATCCCTGAAACCTTGCGGTATCTGGGCGCGCCCTTGGCTCCAGACTCGGACCACTTGGAATAGAAGTCAGTCAGTGGCTTGGTCTGGGCGTGATACGCCGCCAGACGTTTCTTGACCGTTTCTTCCTTGTCGTCGTCGCGCTGAATCAGTGGCTCGCCGGTGGCGTCGTCTTTACCCTCGACCTTGGGCGGATTGAACACGACGTGATAAGTCCGCCCCGAACCGAGGTGTACGCGACGGCCGCTCATGCGCCTGATGATTTCCTCGTCGCTGACGTCGATCTCGAGCACGCAGTCGAGTCCAACGCCCTGCGTGCGCAGCGCCTCAGCCTGTGGAATGGTCCGCGGAAAGCCGTCCAGCAGGAAGCCTTTGGCGCAATCTGGCTGCTTCAGTCGCTCGCCGATCAGGCCGAGGATGATCTCGTCGGACACCAGTCCACCAGCGTCCATGATTTTCTTTGCGGCCAAACCCATCGGCGTTCCGGCCTTCACCGCCGCGCGCAACATGTCGCCCGTCGATATCTGCGGGATCCCGTATTTCGCAGTGATGAATCCAGCTTGCGTCCCCTTGCCGGCGCCCGGCCCTCCCAACAGGATCAATTTCATATGCACCTCCCAAAATAAAATTTATCTCAATGATTTAAAAGCTCTTTTTGGTTTTTTCAATCTTAGCAAAACTTACTCCGAATCCTTGCCGGCGTCAAACAATCGGCGCACGCGCTCGAGATCCTCTGGCGTATCGACTCCCGGCGCTGGCGGGTGGTCGACGCTGACGACGTGAATCGGATAGCCGTGCCAGAGCGCACGCAGTTGTTCCAGCGACTCGCAGCGTTCCAGGGGTGAAACCGCAAGCTGGCCAAAGCGGCGCAAAAAACTTACGCGATAAGCATACAGGCCAATGTGGCGCTGCGCGGGAAGATCGGCCGGCAAATCGTCGCGCTTATCCGCAAATCGATCGCGGTCCCATGGAATCGGAGCGCGACTGAAGTAAAGGGCGCGACCACGCAGGTCGCAGACCACCTTGACCACATTGGGATTGAACATATCGGCCGCGGCGCCGATCGGATGCGCAGCAGTCGCCATGGCGGCATCAGGATCGCCGTGCAATGCCGCGGCGACGGCCTCGATCAGAGCGGGATCCAGCAGCGGCTCGTCACCCTGAACGTTGACCACGATGTCCTTGTCATTACAGCCAAGCTGATCAGCCACCTCGGCGATGCGGTCGGTGCCGCTGACATGAGTCGCACGGGTCATCACTGCATCGAAGCCGTGCTGACGCACCGCGGTGGCAATCCGTTCGTCATCGGTCGCTACCCAAACCCCATCGGTCCGCGCGCGTCGGGCCGCCGCCGCCACGCGCACGATCATCGGCTGGCCGGCGATATCGGCTAGCGGTTTGCCCGGCAAACGCGTCGATGCATAACGCGCCGGAATGACGACGCGCAGACCCATCAGGCTTCTTCGGGGCCGAGTTGCCGCGCCTCATCTTCAAGCATTACCGGAATGTCATCCTTGACCGGATAGGCCAGCTTGCAGCCTTTGCAGACCAGCTCCGAAGCTGCCTTGCGGTTCTCCAGCGGCCCCTTGCAGACGGGGCAAACGAGGATTTCAAGCAGACGTGGGTCCATTGAGCTTCTCCAGTACAAATGCGGCGAGGTCGGGACTTGTTTCGGCCGTGACGGGCAATACCCAGACCGGCAGAGGCAAGGAAAGTCGGGCCAATTTTACGGCATCCTTTTCCGTCGTCAGGATCGCGTCGCCGTCAAAGGCGAGTTCTTCGGCGCGGAAGTCATGATGATCGGGGAAGGCGTGCCCGGCGAAGCGCAACCCCATCCCGCCGAGCCGGTCGAAAAACCGATGCGGGGCCCCGATACCGGCTACGGCGTTCAGCGTCTTGCCGGCAAGATCGGCAGCACTGCACGTCGTCAACGGATCGTCGAGCCGATGGAAACTCTCGTCGCGCAAGCGCATTGCAAACACCGGGCGCTGAAAAGTTCCCGAAGGGACGCACAGCGCTGGCGCTGGCGCGGTCCGCGTACCTGGGATTCCGCTTCGCGGGCAGATAACAGCGGTTCCGTTGAGAACCACCGCATCCACCCGCGACAGGCGCGAGGCCGGTTCGCGCAAAGGCCCGGCGGGCAGGCACCAGCCGTTCATCACTCCGCGCTCATCGAACACCGCAATCTCGATATCGCGCTCCAGACGATAGTGCTGCAAACCGTCATCGGCGAGAATCAGATCGCATTGCGGATACCCGGCGAGCAGAGCGCGGGCCGCTGCCACCCTGTCTCTGCCGACAAAGACCGGACATCCGCTGCGCCGTGCCAGCAACAGGGGTTCGTCGCCTACCGCGCGCGGATCGCTGCCGGATGTCACTTCTGCCACATGCGTCGCATCGCCGAGATAGCCGCGGCTGACAATTCCGGGATGCCGCCCGAGTGCGCGCAGAGCCAGTGCCAGATGAATCACCAAGGGCGTCTTGCCGCTGCCACCGACGGTGATGTTGCCAACCACCACCACCGGCACGGGGAGCCGCTCGCTATGCAGGAGGCCGACACGGTACAAGGCTCGCCGCAAGGCAACGAGCACCATGAACAACAGCGAAAAGGGAAGCAGCAGGATGGCCACCGGGCCACGCCGCCGCCAGACGGCGGCTAGACCGCCGGCGTCAGCGTTGCGCCTGCTGGGTGGCAAAGGAAATGTGCGACAGCCCGGCCTGCTG
>JAPLRA010000436.1 GCA_026399445.1 Sulfuritalea sp. | reverse complement strand
CAGTTGCTTCCAGCGCGGCACCCAGCCGCGCAAGCCGGGCACCGAAAGACAACCTTCCCAGCCTTCTTCCTCTTCATCCGAAAGCGGAACCAGTTCCGGGTTGATCAGCACCGTATCCGGCACGACCGGTGCGTCGGGGTAGCGGGGATTCGAGATGGAACCGAATATCACCACGCGCAGATCAACTCCGATTTGCGGCGCGGCCAGTCCGGCGCCATCGAGATGCGCCATTGTGTCGCGCATGTCCTGCAACAGCTCTGCCAGCTGCGGCGTGGCGAAGGCCGTCACCGGCTGCGCCATGCGGAGCAAGCGCGAGTCGCCCATGCGCAATACCTCGCGGATCATGCCTGGCAAAGTCCTTCGATGATCCGCCGAACCCGGGCCATGGCCAGTTGCAGCACAGCCTCGAGGCTGTCGAACTTGATGCCATGCACGGAGTCGGCGCGGCCGGCCGCCCAGTTGGAAACCACACAAAGTGCCGCATAGGGTATCCCCAGTTCGCGCGCCAGCCCGGCCTCAGGCATGCCGGTCATGCCAACGATGTCTGCGCCATCCTTCTCCATGCGGTTGATTTCCGCGGCGGTCTCCAGCCGTGGCCCTTGCGTGGTGGCATATACGGCGCCATCAATCACGTCTTCGCCGATCCGGCGCGAAACATCGAGCAGGAGCTGGCGCACCGCCGCGTCGTAGGGCTCGGTGAAATCAACGTGGATCACCGGTCCGTCGCCGCCCGACTGAAACGTCATCTCGCGGCCCCATGTGTAGTCGATGATCTGGTGCGGCACCACCAGCGCGCCGGGGCCAAGGTCGCCACGAATGCCACCGACCGATGCCACCGAAACGATTTGTGTCACGCCCGAAGTTTCGAGGGCATGGATGTTGGCGCGGTAGTTCACCAGATGCGGCGGAATCGTATGGCCATAGCCGTGACGCGCGAGAAAGACCACATCACGACCGCCGATGCGGCCGAAGGTCAGCGGGCCGGAAGGCTCGCCATACGGTGTGCGCACCACCTCGCGGTGCGACACATCCACGCTCGCCAGCTGGGTCAAGCCGCTGCCGCCAATGATACCAAGCATAAAAATCTCCTGAAAATTCAATCGATACGGCGCGCTGGACGTGTTATAATTTTTGGCTTTTTCCGCGTCGCAATAACACCAAGGCCACTATGTCCCGCGCCCTCAGAAATATCGCCATTATCGCCCACGTTGACCACGGCAAGACCACCCTGGTCGACCAGTTGCTCCGTCAGTCCGGCACCTTCGCCGCCCATCAGGCTGTTACCGAGCGGGTAATGGATTCCAACGATCTCGAAAAAGAGCGCGGGATCACCATTCTTTCGAAGAACTGCGCCATCGACTTCGAAGGCACCCACATCAATATCGTTGACACACCCGGACACGCCGACTTCGGCGGTGAGGTCGAGCGCGTGCTGTCGATGGTCGATGGTGTGCTGCTGCTGGTAGACGCCGTCGAAGGCCCGATGCCGCAAACCCGTTTCGTCACGCGCAAGGCGCTGGCACTTGGTTTGAAGCCGATCGTGGTGGTCAACAAGATCGACCGCCCTGGCGCGCGTCCCGACTGGGTGATCAATCATACTTTCGATTTGTTCGACAAACTCGGCGCCAGCGAGGAACAGATGGATTTCCCCATCGTCTT
>JAPLRA010000346.1 GCA_026399445.1 Sulfuritalea sp. | reverse complement strand
GGCCAAGGCCCTGTCAGATGGGCCCAATGCGTGGCCGTTGCCGCAAATGAGCGCCTTGCTCGAACAACTGATCGAACTCGACGCGCTGGTGAAGCGCAAGGGAATGACGGCATGAGCAAGCTCGCCTACCTGGTGGTGGATGCGCGCTCCAGTGATCCGGAGCGCATGGCGGAGTATCGCCGCCTCGCGCAGATCGCCGTCGAGCACTACGGCGGGCGCTATCTGGTACGCGGTGCGCCCTACGTCACGCTCGAAGGCAGTTGGCAGCCGGAGCGCCTGGTAGTACTGGAGTTCCCGAGCATGGACGCCGCAAAGACCTTTTACGATTCCCCCGAATATCTTGCCGCACGAAGTGCAGCTGGCCGAAGCTTACTGAGTTAAACACGAGGAAATAATCATGAGTGCAATCGTTGATGTCGTCGCCCGCGAGATTCTCGACTCACGCGGCAATCCTACTGTCGAAGCCGATGTCCTGCTCGAATCGGGTGTCATGGGCCGCGCCGCGGTGCCCTCGGGCGCCAGCACCGGCTCGCGCGAAGCCATCGAGCTGCGCGATGGCGATGCCGCCCGCTATCTCGGCAAGGGCGTGGTGCAGGCCGTGGAGAACGTCAACACCGAGATTTCGGAAGCCATCATCGGCCTAGATGCCGAAGAGCAGGCCTTCATCGACATGGCCCTGATCGATCTCGACGGTACCGAGAACAAGTCGCGCCTGGGCGCCAATGCCATCCTCGCCGTGTCGATGGCGGTGGCCAAGGCGGCCGCCGAGGAGGCGGGTCTGCCCCTGTATCGCTATTTCGGCGGCTCCGGCCCGATGCAGATGCCGGTGCCGATGATGAACGTCATCAACGGCGGCGCGCACGCCAACAACAACCTCGACATCCAGGAATTCATGATTCTGCCGGTCGGGGCCAGCAGCTTCCGCGAGGCACTGCGCTGCGGCGCCGAGGTCTTCCACAATCTCAAGAAACTGGTCGACAAGAAAGGCTACCCGACCACGGTGGGCGATGAAGGCGGTTTTGCTCCGAACGTTTCAGGCAACGACGAAGCCATCGAACTGATTCTCAAGGCGATCGAAATGGCCGGCTACACGCCAGGCCAGGACGTCGTGCTGGGGCTGGACTGTGCCGCCTCCGAGTTCTACAAGGACGGCCGCTACATCCTTGCCTCGGAGAAACTGGAACTGACTTCCGAAGCCTTCACCGATTATCTGGCGACACTGGCGGATCGCTACCCGATCATCAGCATCGAGGATGGCATGGCCGAAGGCGATTGGCCGGGCTGGAAACTGCTGACTGATCGACTGGGCAAGAAAGTTCAGATCGTCGGCGACGACATTTTCGTCACCAACCCCAAGATTCTCAAGCAGGGCATCCAGCAGGGCATCGCCAATTCGATCCTGATCAAGATCAACCAGATCGGCACCCTGACCGAGACATTTGCCGCGGTCGAGATGGCCAAGCGCGCCGGCTACACGTCGGTGATCTCGCACCGCTCCGGCGAAACCGAGGACTCGACCATCGCCGACATCGCGGTGGGCTTGAACGCGGGCCAGATCAAGACCGGTTCCTTGTCGCGTTCGGATCGCATCGCCAAGTACAACCAGTTGTTGCGCATCGAGGAAGACCTCGGCGATACGGCGAGTTACCCGGGTCTCGACGCCTTCTACAACATCAGGAAGTAGTCGCTGCCGCACCCTCGCGCAATGAACTGGCCGACGCTGGTGCTGGTCGTCCTCATCGCCCTGCTGCAGTATCCATTGTGGCTGGGCAAGGGCGGCTGGCTCCGCGTCT
>JAPLRA010000469.1 GCA_026399445.1 Sulfuritalea sp. | reverse complement strand
CAGCAGATCGGCGCGGTGGCGGGCTCGCTCGTCGCTCTGCCCGAGCGAATTGATTTCGAGACGAATGCCATCCAGCCCGAGGTCATCCCACAAACGGGCGCACATGGCAATCTGTTCGGCATCGATGTCGGGGCCGGCAAAACCCATCGCTTCCACACCGACCTGATGAAACTGGCGGTAGCGGCCCTTTTGCGGCCGCTCGTGGCGAAACATCGGCCCCATGTACCACAGCCGCTTGGGGCCGTCGTAAAGCAGATTGTGCTGCAGCACGGCGCGCACGCAGGATGCCGTGCCTTCCGGGCGCAGCGTAAGGCTTTCACCGTTCAGCGCATCCTCGAAGGAATACATTTCCTTTTCGACAATGTCGGTAACCTCGCCAATGGCGCGCGCAAACAACGGCGTCGGCTCCACCAGGGGCATGCGGATCGGACGGTAGCCATAGGCGCGCAACCAGTCGCGCACGGACTCCTCGAACTGCTCCCAGAGTTCGGCGTCGACCGGCAGGATGTCATTCATGCCGCGGATGGCTTGCAGTGTCTGGCTCATGTTTTGTCTATTGGTGCAGGCACGATGGTTCCGTGCCGGGCGCGATCAATGACTCGCTCTTTCCGGATATTTTCTTGACACATAGTCGTCAACAATCTGACGGAATTCCGCGGAGATGTTTTCGCCTCGCAGCGTAACGACACGCTCTCCGTCCACATACACGGGCGCCACCGGCGCTTCACCGGTTCCGGGCAGCGAAATGCCAATGCTCGCATGCTTGCTTTCGCCGGGCCCGTTCACCACGCAGCCCATCACGGCCAGTGTCATGTTCTCGACGCCGACTCTGGCGAGGCGCCATTCCGGCATGCGCTCGCGCACGTAGTTCTGGATGTCCTGCGCCAATTCCTGGAACACCGTGCTGGTGGTACGCCCGCAACCGGGGCACGCCGCCACCAGCGGCGTGAAAGCGCGCAGGCCCATGGTCTGCAGGATTTCCTGGGCGACGATCACTTCGCGCGTGCGGTCGCCCCCGGGTTCCGGCGTCAGCGATACGCGTATCGTGTCGCCGATGCCTTCCTGCAGCAACACGCTGAGCGCGGCCGTTGACGCCACGATGCCCTTGCTGCCCATACCCGCCTCGGTCAGCCCCAGATGCAGCGGATAGTCGCAGCGCGCCGCGAGGTCGCGATAAATCGCGATCAGGTCCTGCACGCCGGAAACCTTGCATGAAAGCACGATGTGATCGCCGGCGAGGCCGAGTTCCTCGGCCCGTGCCGCAGACTCGAGAGCGGACGTCACCATCGCTTCGCGCATGATCTCGGTGGCATTCTTGGGCTCGGCACGCCTGGCGTTTTCGTCCATGATGCGAGCGAGCAAGGCCTGATCAAGGCTGCCCCAGTTAACCCCGATGCGAATCGGCTTGTCGAACCTGCAGGCGATTTCGATCAGTTGCGCGAACTGCTCGTCGCGCTTCGCGCCCTTGCCGACGTTGCCGGGGTTGATGCGCAGCTTGGCCAGTGCCTCGGCGCAGGCCGGGTGCTCCGCCAGCAGTTTGTGTCCGTTGAAATGGAAATCGCCGATCAGCGGCACGTCGACATTCATCTGCGCCAGACGTTCGCGAATTTTCGGCACAGCGGCGGCGGCCTCGCGGGTATTGACCGTGATGCGCACCAGCTCCGAACCGGCGCGCGCCAACTGCGCCACCTGCATCGAGGTGGCAAATACATCCTCGGTATCGGTATTGGTCATCGACTGGATGACCACGGGCGATGCGGGCGCCGTGCCGCCAACGCCGACTTTTGCCACCATCACGAGACGGCTTGGGCGCCGCGCGCCAAACTCTCGGGCCAACTCGCTCATTCCAGGGTGAACCGGGCGACTTCTTCACGGGTGTGCGGTGTCAGATCGATACTGCGCTCGCCGACGAACATGCGAACACCCGATGCCCGGCCGATCCAGACCTGAAATGGCGCCTTGCCCTCGACATTCTGTCGCGTGCCCGCCGGGTACTCTCCGACGAACACGACTTTTTGCGTCGCATCGCGAATCTCGATCCAGGAACGATCGTCAAACTCGACACGCAAACCCGTGAACGGAGAAGAACTGGATGAGTCGCTTGCGGAAACGGGGGCATTCTCGGCGACTACGGCCGGGGCCGGTTGAACCACGGGGACGACCGACGGGCCCGAAGCGCTACCCGGCCTGACCACGGCAGAGCCGCCTGACAAACTGCGCATGAGACTCGACAACCCGCCGTCTCCCGACAAGGTGGCGACCCAGTAGCCCAGCAGCGACAGCAACAGGATGGCCGCCCCCGCGGCGATAAACCTCGGTGGTATCCGCTCCACGATCGTCGGCTGCTCTGCTTCACCCATGTTGGCGGGCGGTCGCACATCCGCCTCTGGAACCGGCACCGCAGGTTCAAGCTGCGCCAGCAGGGGTGCGGCATCGAGCTTGAGAAACTTGGCGTAGTTGCGAACCAGGCCGCGCACCGCCGTAGCCCCCGGCAGGCTGGCGTAATCATCGCGTTCCAGTGCCTCGATCTGGCGAGCACTGAAGCGAATCACTTGCACTACATCGGCAATTGACTGGCCGCGAGCCTCCCGGGCGAGGCGCAGCACCGAACCCGGCGTGTCCGATGCGACTGGCTCGACAACCTCCAGCGCCTCCTCCGGGGCAGATTCAATCGATTCTGCGCTGAGGCTCTCAGTCACTTGCGCTTCACTCATATTGCCCCTGAGTCAGCAGGCGTTGTTCCGGCGAGCCCGGAAACCGGCGACGCAATTGCGAGGCATAACGAGCCTCGGCCTCACGATTACCCAATTTGCGCTCGATGCGCAAGGCCAGCCACATCACCTCGGGTGTTGGCTCCATCATTTTCTCGATATCCGTGGTCCACTGCCGGGCCTCCGAATGGCGTCCTTGCCGATAGGCAATATCGGCCAGCCAGAACAACGCCTGGGTGTTGGTCGGGGACAACTGCAACGCAGTAAGCAGATAATCTTCGGCCGCCTTGTCGTTCTTCAGACGTACCGAACAAACACCGGCGTTGGTGTAAGGCTTGGTCGGAGTCGTATACAGCGGATTCTTCGCCGCTGCCATGAAGTAGCTGATCGAGCGTTGCTCGCGGCCATTCTGGCAGAGGAACCAGCCGAAATTGTTGGTGATCTCAGGATCTCCGGGAGCCAGGTTCAGGGCCTTTTCGAAGTTGTCCTCTGCCTGCCGCGGTTCGTTGAGCACCATGTGGGTCAGGCCCAACAGATTGTAGGCCGGCGCATAGTTCGGGTCAGCCGAAAGGGCAATACGCGCCTCCTCGAGGGCGATTGCAGAACGACCATCCAGCATGTGGCTGTGCCGAGACGGCCTGCCGGGATCCCTGACCGGAACCGGAACCTGATCCGGTAGCCGTGCAGCCCGTCAGAAGGACCACCAACCCTAGTGCAAGAATTGATTTTTTCATAGGTGCAGTTCGACTCCAGCAGAAGTAGCAACCGGTCCGGTGGCTGAGCCCACGGAACGCAATGTGCGACGCGATTTGTCCTGCACCTTGCCGGCGAGTTGCCCGCACGCGGCATCGATGTCATCACCACGCGTCTTGCGCGTGGTGGTTACGATGCCGGCATTGATCAGGATCGAGGCAAAGCGCCTGACCCGCTCGGCGGGCGAACGGTGAAAGCCGGACGCCGGGAAGGGGTTGAAAGGAATCAGGTTGAATTTGCAGGGCACGTCCCGCACCAGATGCAACAACGCACGCGCATCGGCATCACTGTCATTGACCCCATCGAGCATCACGTACTCGAAGGTGATGAAATCGCGCGGTGCATGGACCAGATAGCGCTGACACGCTGCCATCAGTTCGGCCAGCGGATACTTGCGGTTAATGGGCACCAGTTTGTCGCGCAGGCCGTCGGTCGGCGCATGCAGGGAAACCGCCAGGGCCACCGGACAGGCCTCGGCCAGACGATCCATGGCCGGCACAATGCCGGAGGTAGATACCGTAACGCGCCTCCGCGACAGGCCATAGGCATTGTCATCCAGCATCAGGCGTAGCGCCGGCAAGAGGTTGTCGAAGTTGGCGAGCGGCTCGCCCATGCCCATCAATACGACATTGCTGATGATTCGCTCGCCGCAGTTGCCGCTCGTTGGCGCATAGCCAAGCGCTCGGTTGGCCTGCCACAACTGACCAATGATCTCGGCCGTACTCAGGTTCCGGTTGAAGCCCTGGCGACCGGTAGAACAAAACGCGCATTCAAGCGCACAACCGGCCTGGGACGAAATACACAACGTCCCGCGGTCATCCTCGGGGATGAAAACTGTCTCCACCGCATTGCGGTTGCCGACATCGAACAGAAATTTTCGCGTGCCGTCATCAGATAGTTTGTCGCTGATAGTCGGCGCTGGCGATACGGTGGCTGTCGCGATCAACTTCTCGCGCAACGACTTGGCGATGTCCGTCATCGCATTGAAGTCGCTCTCCCCGAAATGATGAATCCAGCGCAACACCTGACGCGCGCGGAAAGGCTTTTCGCCTTGCTGTGCGAACCAGGCTGTCAGGCCTTCTGCATCGAAATCGAGGAGATTTTCCGGCATCAGCTCTTAGCGCGAATAAACGTTCAGCGCGGGGAAGAAATAGGCAATTTCAACGGCGGCAGTTTCCGCAGCGTCGGAGCCATGCACGGCATTGGCCTCTATGCTGTCGGCGAAATCGGCGCGGATGGTGCCGGCTTCGGCCTTTTTCGGATCGGTTGCGCCCATCAGGTCGCGGTTCCTGGCGACGGCGCCTTCACCTTGCAAGACCTGGGCCATGACCGGGCCGGAGATCATGAATTCGACGAGATCCTTGAAGAAGGGCCGCTCCTTGTGCACTGCGTAGAAACCCTCGGCATCCTGGCGCGAAAGATGAATCATGCGCGAGGCAACGATCTTGAGACCGTTGGTCTCGAAGCGGGAATAAATCTTGCCGATCACATTCTTTGCAACTGCATCGGGTTTGATGATCGACAGGGTGCGTTCGACAGCCATTACTTTCTCCAGAACAGGTTGAATTACAGGTATTGATCAGATATCCCGCAAGGGGATACCGTCCACAGCGCGGTGCTGCGAACATAAAAAGCTAACTTGCTATTTTAGCTCAGTTTCCTGGCTGGAACCGGGCTTGCGCGGGTCGCCACGCGACAAAAAAGACAAAGGCCCGGCATCACCGGGCCTTTGTCGCTGGCTTACGAAAACGCTACATCATGCCGAGATACTTCGGGAACCAGAT
>JAPLRA010000485.1 GCA_026399445.1 Sulfuritalea sp. | reverse complement strand
TGCCGCTCAAGTTCGTCGCCCACACGCCCTGCTTCCGCTCGGAAGCGGGCAGCTACGGCAAGGACACGCGGGGCATGATCCGCCAGCATCAGTTCGACAAGGTGGAACTGGTGCAGATGGTGCGCCCCGATCAGTCATGGCAAGCGCTGGAAGAACTCACCGGCCACGCCGAAGCCGTGCTGCAAAAACTCGAACTGCCCTACCGCAAGGTGGCCTTGTGCACCGGCGACATGGGCTTTTCCGCGGCGAAGACCTACGACCTCGAAGTCTGGCTTCCGGCGCAGAATACCTATCGCGAGATTTCGTCCTGCAGGCGCGATTCCGCAACGAAAAGAACAAGCCCGAACTGCTGCACACGCTGAACGGCTCCGGCCTCGCCGTCGGCCGCACTCTCGTCGCAGTGCTGGAGAATTACCAGAACGAAGATGGCAGCATCACGGTGCCAGCCGTATTGCGCGCCTACATGGGCGGCATGGAGAAGATCAGCGCAGCTTGAAAGAAGGCGCCGCCGCGTACGGCGAGATGTGCGCCGGCTCGAAGCGGCTGAGGATGTCGTAGTAGCTGCGGATGTTCTCCACCATGATCACCGCTTCGCCGCCGCGCGCCGCGCCGCTCTTCAGCCGCGCGTAGATCTCCGGGCGCGCCAGTTGCGGCAGCACCTGCTTCATGTCGTACCAGACATCCGGGTCGCGCTTCATCTTCTGGGCGATGGCTCGTGCGCCACGAAAATGCCCCATGCCCAGGTTGTAAGCCGATAGCGCCAACCACAGGCGGTCCGGATGCTTTGCATCGGGTATCTGCTCCACCAGTTCCGCCAGATAGCGGGCGCCGGCGCGGATGCTCTCATTCGCGTCAAGACGGTTCTTGACGCGCAGATAGTCGGCCGTGTCCTCGGTCAGCATCATCATGCCGCGTACGTTGGTCGGCGAGGTGGCCAGCGGATCCCAATGCGATTCCTGATAGGCCAGCGCCGCGAGCAGGCGCCAGTCGATGCCGGAGAGATCCTGCGCCGACTGAAAATGACGCCGCCAGGTGGGCAGCTTGCTGCGGGTGTCGTCGAGGAACTTTGCAATTCCTTCGGCATTGATGCGCTTGATGTGGCCGAAGTAGCGGTCATGGATTCGCGCCAGGGTACCGTCGGCGCGAGCGGCGGCAATGAAGGCGTCGGCCTTGGCGCGCATCTCGCCGGCCTTTTCGCCGCCGAAGGCCCAGCCGAATTCCAGCTTGCCCGGAAGCTGGATCAGGGGACTCAGCTCCGGATAGAAGTTGATCCCCAGGTCGAGATGGATGCCGTGCACAGCGGCCAATTCGGCCTTGTGTTCAGCAACGCGCGCCAGCAATTCCATTTCATTGACGCCGGGCACCTCGACGACCTTCGGGCGCGATTTCTCGTCGAGCCCGCGCAACGTGTCCGCCAGCGGCGAACCGGCCATGACCTCGACGGTCTGCCCGCCCAGATCCGACAATTGGTGTGGCCCGAGCGATTCATTGTGTCCGACGATCCACTGGGTCAGCGTGCGGATCGGCGTGGAGAATTGCAGGGCACCGTTGCCCAGCGGCATCGACGCGGCCAGATGGACTCGCCCGGCAACCGCGAGGTCGTTCAGCTCGTAGGAATCCACGGCCTTGATGAAGCGCACCTTGAGGCCAAGGCTGTCGGCGAAGGCGGTAACCAGATCATGCTCGAAACCGCTCGCCGTGGCTCCTTCCTGCTGGAAGAAGGCCGGCGTCTCACGGACGGCAACCACCAGCCGGCCGTCCGCCTCGGGCGGGTCGATGCGGGTGCAGGCGGCCAGGCCGGCCAATGCAAGACAGCAGATCAGGCGAAGCAGCTTGGCCAACGCGTTCCCTCCGTGCGTGCTGTAACCGACGGCCGCTTCGCGGGTATAATCCGCGCCTCGCGGAGAGGTGGCAGAGTGGTCGAATGTACCTGACTCGAAATCAGGCGATGTCGCAAGGCATCCGTGGGTTCGAATCCCACCCTCTCCGCCATCTGATTCTACCTCCTGCAATTCCCCCCGGTTTTTTGCTTTTGACCGACCTCTAGCCGCCCTTGCGGCGAGAGAGCGGGTGGCGCGGCACGTCCGGATGGCGACGTGGCTGGGGACTTTTGGCAGGCTTGGCCGGGGCGGAAGGCGTTGATCGCCGTGTCGCCGGCGCCGACTGTTGTGACCGCTTTCCGGCATGAGTCATTTGCCCGGGCTTGTGCGTCGATGACGGCGCTCCCGTGCCGGCCGGCTGCC
>JAPLRA010000009.1 GCA_026399445.1 Sulfuritalea sp. | reverse complement strand
TATCTGGCGGCCCTCAAAACCCGCAAGCGTTGAGTCGCGGTCACGAAACGATATACGCCCCCGCCCCGGTCGACAGCAATTTGCCGTCCGCGCCAAGAAATTCCATACGTGTAGTCGCCACCCGCGAGCCGAGGCGCAGCACTTCCGCCCGCAGTTCGAAGTGGGTGCTGATGCCGGGGCGCAGGTAATCTATCCGCAAATCGATGGTGCCCAGCTTGCCGAAGCGGTGCAGCCGCTGCTCCGGCGCTTCGTCCATGTGGCGCGCGCCTATCGCTGCCATCACGGCCAGTCCGCCCATGGCGTCGAGGCCGGCGCTGATGACGCCGCCGTGGATGCGGTTGAAGCTGTAATGACCGATCAGTTCGTGGCGCATGTCGATGCGGCCGGTGACGCGGTCGGCCTTGATGGAGGTGACCTTGAGGCCGAGGACCTGGTTGAAGACAATCGTCTCTTCAAAAATCTTGGTGAGGCCGGTGACGAACTCGGGCTCGAACTCGATCACGGCTTCAGCCGGTGGGTGCTTTTTCATGGGGGCGGGGTTGGACGATGTTTCAGGCGGTTTCGGGCAGGATCAGTTCGCGGGCACGCGCCGCGACCTCCGGCGGAAAAGCCTGTGACTTGCGGCTTTCCGGGTTGAGGCAGACCACCGTGAAGTCGCAGGCCGAGCAGACGTAGTCCGTTTCGGTATTCACCAGCTCGTGCCGGAAGCGCAATACCTTGTCGCGCATTTCCAGCACTGCGGTGCGCACCATGACGGTGTCGCCGGGGTAGAGTTCCTTGCGGTAGCTGATGTTCTGCTGCACCGCCGCCAGATGCAGGGCGCCGCTGCGCAGCAGCGAGGGCGTCATGCCGAGCATGGCGTAGAACTGCCAGCAGGCCTCCTCGAAGAATTCCATGTAGGCACGAACGTTGATGTGGCCCATGTGGTCGCGCTGCCATTCATGCACCGTGCCGCGTGCGGTTTCGATCATCGCCTTGTTCCGTTGTCGGTGTTGGTTCGGGACTGTGCGGCAGCTTCGCTCAGCCGCCGTGCTGCAGCTTCAGCGTTTGTGAAATCACCGGGTAGGTGTCCGGAGCGAGTTCCTGAACGAAGCTCGAGCCGTTCTTGTCGTCCTTGCGATTCACTTGCACCAACGATTCCTTGCCGCCGAAGGCGCGCGGGTCGCGGATGGTGATGACCAGTTGTTCGTCGCCGGTGGCGCCGGCGAATTCGAAATAGTCGTCGCGGGCCAGCGGCACCATGATTTCGGCGCCGGCCTTGAGGGCCACCACCTGGCTGCCGGCGGGCGGGTAGATCTGCCTGCGCTCGCCTTTGGGCGTGATGTTCTCGATCACCAGCAGGCCGTCGAAGGTGGGCAGCACCTTGAGCTTGATGCGGTCGCCGCTCTTGAAGCCGGCAGTGACCGGTTGCACGCCGGTGACGGCGCCGGCGCGGTTGAAGCCGACGATGGCGACATGCACGCCCTGGTAGTTCTCGCGGCCGTTTTCGACTGTGATCGGCTTGGTCGGCTCGCCGACGACGGTATTCTCCGGCGCGCCGGCCGACTTGGTGCCGAACGGTGCGGCATCGGACAGCGAGACGATTGCGGCGTTGGCCGAGGTGAGCATGATCTTGTTCAGCTTCGAGGTGTCGGCCAGGTCGGTGGTGATCTTGTTGCCCAGCCACTCGCTGAAGGCCGACATGGCGAACTTGAAGGCGATGTTGAGCAGCAGGCCCCAGATGAACTTGGGCTTCACTTCCTCGGCGGCGCCCTCCTGGGCCGGTGGTGCGGGTTGCTGGGCGATGCCGGGGGCAACGAGTGCGATCATCAGGAAGCCGGCGAGTATGCGGGAGCGGATCTTCATCGTGTATTTCCTTGCGGGGGTTTGACCTCATTAATTGCCTGCGCGGCAATACCGGCGATTTCCTGCAGACCAGCGGCGTTCGCCACATCGATTGCGCGGTGGTACGCCGCCGCCGTACCGCCGGCGCCGACTTTCTTGCGGATGTCGCCGATCAGCAGCCAGTCGCGGGCGATTTTTTCCGGCAGCGCGAGTTGGCGGTCGATGTCGAGAGCTGCCTGGGCGGCGGGCAGCGCGCCGGCCGCATCGTCGCTGGCAAGTCGCGCGGTGGCGATGAGTCGCCAGGCGTTGCCGGTCTCGGCTGCTTCATCCTTGCCCTGCAGCAGTTTCAGGGCGGCCTCGGC
>JAPLRA010000389.1 GCA_026399445.1 Sulfuritalea sp. | reverse complement strand
TCATTCACAAATCCATATGTTTTACGGGGCGCATACGGAAAAAACGTAGGCCGCGTGGCTGCAAAGAGCTGAATATCAGCGAGCAAATGCTAAGCGGTTTTGCCGTCGGCAACAATGCCTACTTTCGACATAGACGCGTCCAATCCGGATCGCAGTTGGACCGTCCGCGCGCGACCTCGCCTTGACGAAAATCAGCTATTTTGCAATTGGGTCCGAGCGAGCTTCCAGCAGCCTGACTGTGGCGTGAAGCACACGATTCACGGGGGTCGCGATACCCAGCGCCTCTCCTTTGCGCACCACATAGCCGTTCAAGTGATCGATCTCGCTGGGTTTGTGGCGCGCCAGATCCTGCGCCGTCGAGGAAAGCTGGCCCGGCATCGTCTGCGCAATGCGCTGCACCGCTTCCCACATGTCTCCGGATACGGCTATCCCCGCAGCCCGTGCCACGGCGAGGCACTCCTGTACCACGTCGTGCATTACCTGTTCCACGCCTGCGCCCTGCACCAGGCGGCCGTAGGGGAGTTGCGTGATGGCGGACAGGGCGTTGTAGGCGCAATTGATGATCAACTTCGCCCATAGCGCACCCGTTACGTTGTCGGAGATCTGAACCGGCACCCCGGCATCCGCAAACAGTTTTGCCAGCCTGTCACTGGCGGCCGAGGGCCCGATCACCAGTTCGCCGCGTCCATGATGTTTGACATGGCCTGGCCCTGCCATTTCGGTGGCGACGTAGACGACGGTCGGCACGACCTCGCGCCCAAGCGCCGCTTGCAGTCGTTCGGCATTGTCGACGCCGTTCTGCAGGCTCAGTACGACGGCGTCGGGCTCCAGATACGGCGCCATGTCCGTCGCGGCGCTTTCGGTGTCGGTGGACTTGACGCAGCAAAGCACCAGCTTCGCGCCCTGCATGGCGCTGACGGCGGTGTCGGCCTGCATGGGCACATGAGCCTGGAATGCCTTCGTATCGAGGAACAGGCCGTCGCGGCGCACCGCCTCCACATGTTGCTGACGCCCGATCAGGATCACTTCATGTCCTGCGCGGGCCAGCATCCCGCCGTAGTAGCAGCCGACCGCGCCGGCACCCATCACTGCTGTCTTCATCCCGTTCGCTCCGGATTCGTTTTCCCCGATCGCCAGTGTAGCGGCTCACGGACGATGTTTCGATAGCCATATCCGCTTACAAACAGCGGCCCTGCCTTACAGTTTCGAGCGTGACTTTGAATGTGCCCGTGCGTTACTTTGCTCATCAGCGCGTTGTTTCCCGACTACGCGCCATTTTCGAGGAGAAGCACATGAAAACCGGAAAATTACTGCCCGCCATGGCTGTCGTGGCCGCCGCGCTGTTTTCGTCATCATCCTTCGCCGACAACGCGGACGTTCGTTTCAGCATCGGCGATGTTTCGTTCGGCATCGGCATCGGGACGCCACCGCCGGCGCCCATCGTCGAGTATGTCCCGGTCGCATTGCCGGGGCATGTCTGGATGCCGGGCTACTGGGCGTGGAACGGCCATCGTCACGTCTGGACCAGCGGCGCATGGGCCAAGGGGCGGCCCGGCTACAACCATGTGGCCGGGTACTGGGAGCAGCGGGGCAATCGCTGGCACTTCGAACCGTCACGGTGGGAGGCGCACAAGTCCGCCGCCCATTACGGCGAGAGGCATGGCTATGCGCAGCAAGTGCAGTACGAAGAGCATCGCGGACACGGCTACTCGCGTAACCACGAGTCGCGGCGCGACTAGACCCGGTAACTGGCGCGGGTTTTAGACTGCCGGTATCAGCATCGCCAGCAGTTCCCGCTGGCGTTTTCCGGCCTTTTCGATGCTCTCCAGTTTGACGTGGCCGTAGCCGCGAATCTGTTTTGGCAGTGACGCCAGTTCCAGCAAGTCAGGAAGTGTTCGCGCATCGAGTGAGGACAGGACGGCATCGATCATCTGCGAATAGTCGATGGCCAGTTGCCGTTCCAGGCGACGCTCGCGGCTGTAGCCGAACGGGTCGAGCCACGTGCCGCGCAAGCGCCGGGCGCCGGCCAGCAGCTTGAGTACTGGAAGCAGCCATTGCCCGTAGCTGCGCTTCTTCGGTGAGCCGCTGGCGTCAAGCCCGGCCAACAGCGGCGGCGCAAGATGAAACTGGAGGCGGTAGTTGCCTTCGAATGCGGCATTCAGCGCCTTCTTGAAGCTGCCATCGGTATATAGACGGGCTACTTCGTATTCGTCTTTGCAGGTCAGCAGCTTGGCGTAGTTGATTGTCACGGCACGGGTCAGCGGCAGCGCGACATCCGCATCGGCCATGGCTTGCTCTGCGTGCATGACGCGCGCCACCAGTTGGCGATACGGCGTGGCATAGGCGGCATCCTGATAGGCTGTGAGTTGAGAGGCGCGCGCTTCGATCAGAGTGGCTAGGCTGTCGTCCCTCATCGCCGGGTCACCAGCGCCGACTTCTTCCAGCGCCCCCGAACCGGCGGCGGCGAGGCGGCCGATATGGAAGGCCAGCAGGTTCATCTCTACCGCAACGTTGTTGAGTTCGATGGCGCGCTCGATGGCCGCCAGCGACATCGGGATCAGGCCCTGCTGCCAGGCGTGACCCATGAGCAGGATGTTGGCGCCGACGGCATCGCCGAGCAACCGGGCTGCCAGCGCATTGGCGTCGCAGATGCTGATTTGTTCGGCGCCGGCGGCAAAGCGCATCTTTTCCAGAAGTTCCGCCGCATGCAGGTTGGCATCCGGGTCGCGGACAAAGACGTCGGTCGGGATTTCGTGGCTATTGACTACCAGCCGGGTGCGTCCACGGCTCAGTGTCTGCAGCGCAGCTTCGCCGGCGCCGACCACCATGTCGCAGGCCAGCATCATGTCGGCCTGCTGCGTGTCGATGCGCGCCTGGTTGAGCAAGTCGGGGCGCGCCGCCAAGCGGACGAAGGACAGCACGGCGCCGCCTTTTTGCGCGAAGCCCATGAAGTCGAGCACCGAGGCGCTGTGGCCGTCGAGGTGCGCGGCCATGGTGATCAGGGCGCCGATGGTGACGACGCCGGTGCCGCCAACGCCGGTGACCAGAATGTCATAGGGTGCATCGGCGAGCGTGAACTTCGGCAAGGGCAGGGCGGCTGCCGCCTGCAGCAGTTGTTCGCGGTCGACCATGGCGCCGCGCCGTGGTTTTCCGCCGATGACGGAAACGAAGCTCGGGCAGAAGCCATCGACGCAGGAATAGTCCTGGTTGCACGCGGCCTGATCGATGATGCGCTTGCGGCCGAACGGGGTTTCCAGCGGCAGGACCGAGAGGCAGTTCGACTTCTTGCCGCAGTCGCCGCAACCTTCGCAAACTTCGCTGTTGATGAAAATTCGCCGTGCCGCCGGCGCCGAGATTCCCTTCTTTCTGCGGCGGCGCTTTTCGGTGGCGCAGACCTGTTCGTAGATCAGTATTGTGACGCCCGGCACTTCGCGCAGTTCGCGCTGCACGGCGTCGAGTTCGGCGCGGTGGTGGAAGCTCGTGCCTTTGGGGAAGTCGCCTTCCTCTCCGCGATACTTTTCCGGCGCATCGCTGACGATGACCACGCGCCCTGCGCCTTCGGCTTCCACCTGGCGCGCCATCCGCGCCACCGAGATGGAACCGTCCGGCGGCTGGCCGCCGGTCATCGCCACGGCG
>JAPLRA010000314.1 GCA_026399445.1 Sulfuritalea sp. | reverse complement strand
GGTGGAAGATGTACGGCAATCTGGTGACCGGTATCCTGGTCGCCGTGGCGCTCGCGGTGGCTGGATGGCAGGGCTGGAACTGGTGGCAGCGCCAGCAGTCGGCCCAAGCGTCGGCGTTATTCTCCGGGCTGCAAACGGCGGCGGTGCAGAAAGACGCCAAGCGGGCGCGCGAACTGGCCGGCGAACTGATCGACAAGTACTCCTCCACATCGTATGCCGGCATGGGCGCGATGCTCGCGGCGCGTACGCAACTTGACGCGGGTGATGCGAAGAACGCCCGCGCACAGTTGGCATGGGCCGCGGAGAATGCCAAGGATGCGGGTTTGCGTGAATTGGCCCGGCTGCGGCTGGCGGCCGTGATGCTCGACGAGAAAGCCTACGACGAGGCCATGAAGCAGCTTTCTGCCGAGCCGGCGGCGGCATTTGCGCCGCGCTTCGCCGAATTGCGCGGTGACGTTTTTGCCGTTCAGGGAAAAACCGCCGAAGCGCGCAATGCCTACGATGCTGCGCTGGCAAAGTTCGAAGCGCTGGCCAAGGATGATGAAACCCGGCAGCGCAGCGGGTACAAGGAAGTGATCCAGGCCAAACGCGATGCACTCGGAGCGGCCAAGTGAAACAATTGCCGCTGCCCTTGATCGTGGTGGTTTCAGCGCTGCTGCTGGGAGCCTGCTCGACCGTCGAGAAGCTCAATCCTTTCAGTTCCAGTGCGCCCAAGGTCAAGCCTGCCGAGCTGGCCGCGATCCAGCCGACCGCGGAGCTGAAGAGCCAGTGGCAGGCCAGCGTGGGCAGCGCGGGTGAGTTCACGTTTTCGCCCGCTGTAGTGGGCAGCAGCGTGTATGCCTCCGCTCGCGACGGCACTGTGGCCCGCTTCGATGGTGGGCGTCAGATTTGGCGAATTTCTGCCGGCCAGATCATATCCGGAGGTGTTGGCAGCGACGGCAAACTGGTGGTGGTAGGTACCCCCAAGGGGGAAGTGCTGGCCTTCGATGCGGCGACAGGTCGCGAAATCTGGAAGGCGCGCGTGAGTTCCGAAGTTCTGGCCGCTCCGGCCGTCGCCGACGGCCTTGCCGTCGTTCGCTCCGGCGATTCGCGTATCTTCGGTTTTGATGTTGTGGACGGCAAGCGGCGCTGGGTTTATCAACGCAGTACGCCGACGCTGTCCTTGCGTTCGAATGTGGGCGTCGTGCCAGCCGGAAAAGTAACCCTCGCAGGATTTCCCGGCGGCAAGCTGGTAGCCATCGCCAACAACAACGGTGCGGCCATCTGGGAAGTGACCGTTGCCCTGCCCAAGGGCGCGACCGAACTGGAGCGCGTCGCCGACGTCACCAGTTCACCGGTAGCGAGCGGCAGCAGCGTTTGCGCGGCCGCGTTCCAGGGAAGAGTTGCCTGTTTTGACAGCAACAGTGGCAATACGCTCTGGTCGCGCGACATGTCCTCCAGCGCCGGCCTCGACCTGGACAGCCGCTACGTGTATATCGCCGACGACAAGGGCGCCGTGCATGCACTTGATCGCAACAACGGAGCCAGTGTCTGGAAGCAGGACAAGCTGGGCAATCGCGGGCTTTCGCGTCCGCTGGCGCTGGGCAGCCACGTCGCGGTAGCCGACTATCAGGGCGTGGTGCATCTGTTGCGCCGCGAGGACGGTGCCTTTGCCGCGCGCGTCACAACCGACGGCAGCGCCGTGCGGGCCGAGCCGGCTCTGTTTGGCGCCGGCTTGCTGGTGCAGACCGCCAATGGCGGACTGCATGCGCTTGAAGTCCGGTAGGCGATCGATCGTCCGGCATGCATATCAAGTTCTGGATTCCGGCAACGCCGGCTTAGGATGAAACCTACGCTCGTGATCGTGGGCCGGCCGAATGTCGGCAAGTCGACCCTGTTCAACCGCCTCACGCGCTCACGTGATGCACTGGTGGCCGATCAGCCGGGACTCACCCGGGATCGCCATTACGGACATGGCCGGCTGGGCAGCAAGCCCTATCTTGTGGTGGATACCGGCGGCTTCGAGCCGCAGGCCAAGGAAGGCATCGTGCATGAAATGGCGCGCCAGGCCGAGGCCGCGATTGCCGAAGCGGATGTACTGATTTTCGTGGTTGATGTGCGCACTGGATTGACTTCGCAGGACAAGGTAATTGCCGACCTGTTGCGCCGAAGCGGGCGAACGGTGCTGCTTGCGGCCAACAAGGGCGAGGGCATGGATCGGGCGGTGGTCGCAGCGGAG
>JAPLRA010000050.1 GCA_026399445.1 Sulfuritalea sp. | reverse complement strand
CATGGTCGGCGTGCCGGCCTTGATCAAGTGCGTCTGCGGCCCGTCGGTACGCACCGACTGGCCGATTTTCTTTGCCGCCAGCCAGCGGATCACCGCCGGCCCGAAGACGAAGGAAATGGTCAGCGCGGTCATGGTCGCCAGCACCGCGCGCAAGGTGATGTAGCCAAAGACATTGAAGCCGCGCAAATCCTTGGCCAGCCATTGGGCGAGTTCAAGCAGCATTCGAAACTCCTTCGTCCACGATCGCGTCGACGACGCGCTCCATGCGCATGAAGCGCGATCCCTTGACCAGCACCGTGGTCTGCGGGTCGAGTTCGCTCTGCAGCGTCCTTACCAGTTCGTCAAGGCGATGAAAGTGCTGTCCGCCCTCACCAAAATTGCGCGCAGCGGCCACCGATATTTCACCCAGACAAAGCAAACGATCGATGCCGTGACTCTTGGCATAGCCGCCCACTTCGTCGTGAAACTGGCCGGCGGCAGCGCCCGCTTCGCCCATGTCGCCCATAACGAAGACGCGCTTGCCAGGCACGGAGGCCAGCACGTCGATCGCGGCGCGCATCGAATCCGGATTGGCGTTGTAGCTGTCATCCACCACCAGCGCACCCTTGCGTCCGGCACGGCGCTGCAGGCGACCCTTGACGCCGGAAAAACCTGCCAGCCCTTCCCGGACGGCCGCGACCGATGCTCCGGCTGCCAGCGCCACGGCCGCCGCAGCGCAGGCGTTGCGGGCATTGTGGAGTCCCGGCACGGCAAGCGTTACCTTGAGCGCGCCCCAGGGAGTTGCCAGCTCGAGTTCGCCGCCCAAACCGTGGCCAACGAATTGGCCGCGCACGTCGGCCGGCTGATCGATACCAAAAGTCACGCGGCGACGATCGCGCGCCAGCTCGCGCCAGATTTCGGCCTGCGCATCGTCGGCATTGAACACGGCGATGCCGTCGGCCGGCAGCCCGGCGAATATCTCACCCTTGGCCAGCGCCACATCCTGCACCGAACCAAGGCCCTCCAGATGCGCACGCTGCGCATTGTTCACCAGCGCCACCGAGGGCTGTGCGAGGCGCGTCAGATAGTCGATCTCGCCCGCATGGTTCATGCCCATCTCGATCACCGCCGCACGATGCGATGCGCGCAGCTTGAGCAGCGTCAGCGGCAAGCCGATGTCGTTGTTGAGATTGCCGGCTGTGGCCAGCACCACGTCGGCGGCATTGCCGTACTGCGCGCGCAGGATCGCCGCGCACATTTCCTTGACCGTGGTCTTGCCGTTGCTGCCGGTGATGCCGAGCAGTGGAAGCGCAAAGCGCCCGCGCCACTGTGCCGCCAGCGCACCGAGCGCCAGGCGCGTATCGGTGACGCCGATCAGCGGCAACGCCGGACGAGCGGCGGCGAATTCCTGACTCACCAGCGCACCTGCCGCACCACGCGCCAGAACCTCGCTCACATAAGCGTGGCCATCGAAGTTTTCACCCTTGAGGGCGACGAACAGTTCTCCGGCCGCAATGCTGCGCGAATCGGTGGAGACGCCGCTGAAGCCGGCATCGGCGCCTTGCGCCCGGGCGGCGATGGCGTGAGCCGCTTCGTGCAGACTCATCATCATGATCGCCGTCCTGCCAACGCCGACTTTGCGACGTCGATGTCGGAGAAAGGATGGCGCACGCCGGCGATTTCCTGATACGGCTCGTGGCCCTTGCCGGCGAGCAGAATCACGTCGCGGGGATCGGCATCTGCCACGGCATCGGCGATGGCCTGCCCGCGATCCGGCTCGACAGTGGGCGGCGATTTCATCCCGCCAAGAATGCCGTCGATGATGGCTTGCGGATTTTCGCTACGCGGGTTGTCGCTGGTGAGCACAAGCTGATCTGCCAGACGTTCGGCAATCGCACCCATTTGCGGCCGCTTGCCGGGATCGCGGTCGCCGCCGCAACCGAATACGCAGACCAGCCGGCCGCCGCGTGCCGCTGCGGTTTCACGCAACACGCCGAGTGCCTTTTCCAGCGCATCCGGGGTGTGGGCGTAGTCGACCACGATCAGCGGTTCATGCACGCCGCCCAGCGCCTGCATCCGTCCCGGCGGCGGCTGGATGCGACGCAGAGCAACCGCGATGTCCTCAAGGCGTTCATTGCGGGCCAGCAATGCACCGATCACCGCGAGCAGATTGGAGACATTGAAGCGGCCCACCACGGGCGCGGTGAAATGCACGCCACGCAGATCGAACTCGACGCCGGCGGCGCTCATGCCCAGGTTTTCCGCGCGCAGAACGTCCTCACCGCCGGCGTCCGGGCCGAGCGTATAGCCAATGACGTGCAGGCGGCCCCGGAGTCGGACCGCAAGTTCAGCGCCGAAGGGATCATCCAGATTCAGCACCGCGGCAGAGAGACCCGGGACGAAGAACAGCTTTTCCTTGGCCGCCGCGTAAGCCGCCATGCTGCCGTGATAGTCGAGATGGTCGCGCGTCAGGTTGGTGAAAACGGCCACATCGAAGGCCGCACCATTGACACGCCCCTGATCGAAACCGATGGAAGAAACCTCCATCGCACAGGCCTTCGCGCCCTGAGCGACGAAGCCGGCGAATTCAGCATGCAGGATGATGGCATCCGGCGTGGTGTTGGGACTTTCAATCAGCGACTCAAGAAAGCCATTGCCCAGCGTGCCGATCACCGCACACCGATGCTGCAAGGCGTTCATCGCCTGTGCGATCCAGTGCGAAACCGAGGTCTTGCCATTGGTGCCGGTGACGCCGGCGAGCCAGAGTTTTTCGGAGGGACGGCCATAGACGAGATGAGCGATTTCGCCGGAGAGCGCCGCCAGCCCGCTCACCTCGACAATCGCCGCATCGCCAGCGCCGTCCCCGGGGATACCGCTACGCATAACTTTCTTTCCGGCCTCCGCAATTACCGCCGCTGCACCGTTCGCCACCGCCTGCGCAATGAAATCGCGACCATCGGCCTGCGCGCCGGGAAAGGCAACGAAGACATCGCCAGGCTGCACACGCCGCGAGTCCGCAGTGAGTCTCTGCGGCTTAACGCCCTGGCGTTCAAGTTGTTCAAGGATAGACATGGCCGTATTCACATCTCTTCCCGAACCGGCTCGACGCTCGCCGTGATCAGCGGCTTCAAGGGCGCATCCGGCGCGACACCCAGCGTGCGCAGGCTGCCGGCCATCACCTGGGCAAACACCGGGGCCGCCACGTCGCCGCCGAAATGCTTGCCGTTGGAAGGCTCGTCGATCATCACCGCAACGATCAGGCGCGGATCGGAGGCCGGCGCGAACCCGACAAACGACGCGACGTATTTGTTGGCATAGGCACCGCCCTCGATCTTGTGCGCCGTGCCCGTTTTGCCGGCCACGCGGTAGCCGGCAATCTGGGCCTTCGGTGCGGTACCACCGGGCAGCACCGCCATCTCGAGCATGGCGCGTACCTCGCGCGCCGTCTGCGCCGAAAACACCTGCTTGCCGCCCAGCGGAGGCGTATCCAGTCGCGCCAGCGAAAGCGGCACCAGGTCACCGTCGCGGGCAAAGGCCTGATAGGCGCGCGCCAACTGGATCAGCGTCACCGAAATGCCATGACCATAGGCCATGGTGGCCTGCTCGATCGGCTTCCAGCTCTTGGCCGGACGCAGGCGACCGCCGACCTCGCCGGGGAAGCCGAGCTTCAAGGGTGCGCCGAAGCCCAGGCTGTCGAACATGGTCCACATTTCATCCGGCGTCATCGACAGGGCCAGCTTGGCGGCGCCGATGTTGGACGACTTCTGGATTACTTGCGCCACGGTCAGCGTGCCATGCACGTGCGCGTCCGAGATCGTGGCCGTGCCGATGGTCATCTTTCCCGGCGCGGTCTGGATCGGCGTGTTGAAGCGAACCTTGCCCTTCTCCAGCGCCCACGCTGCAGTGAAAGGCTTCAGCGTCGAGCCGGGTTCGAAGGTATCGGTCAGCGCGCGGTTGCGCAATTGCGCACCGACCAGCTTGACGCGATTGTTCGGGTTGTAGGTCGGCAGGTTCGCCAGTGCCAGGATTTCGCCGGTACGGGCGTCGAGCACCACCACGCCCCCGGCCTTGGCGCGGTTCTCCTCGAGTGCCTGCTTTAGGTAGCTGTAAGCGAGGTACTGCACCTTCGAATCCATGGCCAGCACGATGTCCTGGCCTTCCAGCGGCGGGTGGATGCTCTCGACGTCTTCGACCACATTGCCGCGGCGATCCTTGATCACGCGCCGCGAGCCGGCCTTGCCCGACAACTGGCTGTTGAAGGCCAGTTCGATGCCTTCCTGGCCGGCATCCTCGACCCCGGTGAAGCCCAGCATGTGCGCCATCACTTCGCCCGCCGGGTAGTAGCGCCGGTATTCGTTCTTCTGGTGGATGCCGGGCAACTGCAGCGCCGAAACCCGATCGGCCAGATCAGGCGGCAACTGGCGTTTGACATAGACGAAATCACGCTCGGAGGCCAGCTTGCGATTGATCTCGCGCACGTCCATGTCGAGCAGCGTAGCCAGATTACGCGACTGAGCCGGCGCCAGTTGCGCGTCTTCGGGAATCGCCCAGATCGAGCGCACCGGAGTGGACACCGCCAGCACGTCGCCGTGGCGATCGGTAATGCGGCCGCGGGTGGCGGAAATATCGATCACCCGCTCGAAACGGGCGCGCCCCTTGTCGCCGAGGAACTCGTTGTTGAAGCCCTGCAGATACAGCGAGCGCCCGATCAGCGTGGCAAAGGAACCGAGCAGCGCCACCAGCACCAGGCGTTGCCGCCACGGTGGCAGGCGCTCGGACAGCAGCGGACTTCTGGAAAACTTGATCGACTTCATGAGCAGATCATTTCTCCGCTACCGGATCGACGGAAATGATCCGTCCCGGCGCCGGCGGTTTCATGCCCAGCTTTTCGCGCGCGACCTTCTCGACCCGGACATGGGCGGCCAGGGTGCTTTGCTCCAACTGCAACTGTCCCCATTCGACCTCCAGATCGCGCATGCGCTTTTGCGTGGCCTCCAGTTCGGTAAACAGTTTGCGCGCGCGGTGATTGGCACTCACGGCCGACAGGGCGCAAGCCAGTGCGATCAGGATCAGGATGAGATTGAAGCGTGCCACCGTCAGACTTTCTCCGCCACGCGCAGCACCGCGCTGCGGCAGCGCGGGTTGGCGGCGACTTCAGCGTCGGACGGAAACATCGCCTTGCCCACCAGATGCATCACCGGCTGCGGCAGATCGACCGCGCGCACCGGCACGCTCTTGTGCGGCTGGGGCGGATGTGCCGCATCGCGCAGGAAGCGTTTGACGATGCGATCCTCCAGCGAATGGAAGCAGATCACGGCGAGGCGCCCACCCGGTGCCAGTCTTTCCACGGCCCGCGGCAGAGTTAACGACAGCTCCTCAAGCTCCCGATTGACGTGAATCCGTAGAGCCTGAAAACTGCGCGTCGCCGGATGCTGACCCGGTTCCCGCGTGCGGACGACT
>JAPLRA010000420.1 GCA_026399445.1 Sulfuritalea sp. | reverse complement strand
GACCGTCGGTGAGCAAACGTCCGGTGCCGATGGCGCCGCCATCGCTGTCGCGGGCGATGACATGGCGGCTCACGGCATCGTGTTCGTCCCACTCGATGTCGCGCGGGACCTTCTGTTCGTCGACGAACACCGCTTCGCGCACTTGCCGCGCTTCTTCCCCGAGTTCGTTCCATGAGCCTGCTTCGACGCCGAATTCGACAATATCGACCGGCGTATAGGCCGGAATCAGATCGAACAGTTCGATGATGTCGCTGTTGCGCATGCGCACGCAGCCGATCGAACCGGGCGTGCCCATGGCGACGGTGTCGGGCGAGCCGTGCAAATAGATGTAGCGGCGCATGGTGTCGACTTCGCCGAGGCGGTTGCGCCCCGGTTCCTTGCCCGATAGCCACAGGATGCGCGTCAGGATCCAGTCGCGACCGGGGAATTGTTCCGCGAGTTGCGGGGTCCATGTCTCGCCGGTCGGCCGGCGGCGCGTGAAGACGGTGTTCGCCGTCTCGCCAGCGCCGACTTTTGCGCGAACGATATGCCGGCCGCGCGGTGTGCGGAAGCTGCCGTTCTGTTCGCCCGCCCCGTTCTTTGCCGTCGATACGGGATAGCGGCGCAGCAGCGCGCCGCGCTCGTCATGCAGTTCCACGGTTTGTTGCGGCAGGCTGATGCGGATATGCATGGAGGGGCTCAGGCCACGAGCGTGCGCCCGCGGCGCGCGGCGAAGAAGCTCGAGAGCAGGCTGCCGCATTCCTCCGCCAACACGCCGCCGACCACCGAGGTGTGATGATTGAGGCGCGTCTCGGCAAACAGGTCGATGATGCTGCCGGCGGCGCCGGTTTTGGGGTCGCGCGCGCCGTACACGACGCGGTCGATGCGGGCGTGCATGATCGCGCCGGCGCACATGGCGCAGGGCTCCAGGGTTACATACAGGGTGCAGCCGGGCAGTCGGTAATTGCCCAAGCGCGTCGCGGCATCGCGCAGTGCCATGATCTCGGCATGGGCGGTCGGGTCGTGGCGGCCGATCGGCTGGTTGAAACCGCGCCCGACGACTTCGCCGTCGAGCACAATCAAGGCGCCCACCGGCACCTCGCCGGCGGCGCCCGCCTCACGCGCCAAGTCCAGCGCCAGCCCCATGAATCCGCTATCGTCCATGGGGCCGATTATGGCATCACCGCTGCCGTGCGCTGCGACCGTCTCGTGAGAACGCCTCAGGCGTTCTTGGTGACTGCGCCACCCGCTTCCATCAACTGAGCCTGTGCCGCCGCCAGCCGCGCGATCGGCACGCGTGGCCCGGAACACGACACGTAGGTGAGCCCGATGTCATGGCAGAAGCGAATCGACGCCGGATGTCCGCCATGTTCACCGCAGATGCCTACCTTGAGATCGGGCTTGGTCTTGCGTCCTTCGGTCACGGCCAGCTTCATCAGTTCGCCGACGCCTTTCTGGTCCAGCACCTCAAACGGGTTGTCCTGGAGGATTCCTGTTTCGATATAGGCGGGCAGGAACTTGTTTTCGGCGTCTTCGCGACTGAAGGAGAAGGTGGCCTGCGTCAGGTCGTTGGTGCCGAAGGAGAAGAACTCGGCATCTTCGGCCATGCGCCCGGCACGCAGGCAGGCGCGCACCACTTCCAGCATGCTGCCGAACTTGACGTCCACCTTGATGCCGTGAGTCAGTTC
>JAPLRA010000218.1 GCA_026399445.1 Sulfuritalea sp. | reverse complement strand
GTTTGCAACCCTGAGCGAATCGTTTGAGTTCAATTACTATCGAAATATTATGTACGGGGTTAAAAACCCCTTCCCGCTTCGGTGCATTTTAAAACAGCTGAAGCTGTTGACCCAAACACAGGATGACTTAACTTAATGGCGATGAGCTCATGACCCTGCTGACAAATTAAAATCCATTTCAACCTTACCATTAACGAGCTTTAAGTTGGCATCAAACTCAGTATCTTTAGTGGATTTAAAACCTTTTAATAGCCCTGTCTCCCCCTCATTAAGTAATTTCAGCGCTAATTCTTCTGTGATGACTTTATGGGCAATGACTTTCCAGATCACCGCTTTACAACCATTGCGCCATTCGCTGCAACTATAAGCTTTGCTGGTTTCAATGATTTTACCGTTGCACAAGGGGCAATCGGCTAATACCAAACCTTGAGTTTGCACCGGCTGATTTTGTAATTTGTTATAACTAAGCTCTCCTGTACGCTGCAAAATAAGTTGCGCGGCAAAGCTGTCTTTATCAACTTTGAGTAGATAAGCCTTTAAGGTGCGACCCATTTGTAGAAGTTGGCTGGCCATGTCACGAGTAATAGTCACACCATAGTGTTGTTTTGTTAACACATACTGGCAACCGGATTTCCATTGACTACAGCCATAAGCTTGTCGACCTTCAATTATCGGCTGCTGACAACGTGGACAGGCGCCTAACTGAGTGTCGTCATAAAGCAATTTTTTTTTTTTGTTTTTTAATTGATGGGTAAACTGAATAATCTCCGCCATAAATTGATCAGGATCATAAGTATTCTGTTCTATTTTCTTTAGCTTAGCTTCCCATTAACCGGTCATAGCCGCAGACTTTAAACGGTCATCAGCGATAATGGCTATCAAGTGCCGACCTGATTCCGTAGACAAGATTAACTTTTTTTGGCGTTGAATATAGTTTCGTTTAATCAGGCCTTCGATAATAGAGGCGCGTGTGGCTGGAGTTCCTAAGCCTTTTTCTTTTAGCGCTTCTTTAAGCTGCTCATCATCACAGGTTTTTCCAGCAGACTCCATAATACCCAATAAACTCGCTTCGTTATAAGCTTTAGGGGCGGTGGTTTTACCTTGAGTAATATGGGCTTGATGAGGGCCGGTTTCGCCTACCGTAAAGACTGGCAATAACTTTAGCTCATCTGCTTTTGTGGCTTTATTAGCCGTGCTATTTTTATATAAGACCTGCCAACCTTCGGCTTCGATGACGGTACCTGAGGCTTTAAATTTGGTTTTTTATACCGCTGCTAAGACCGTGGTGATCTGCTTTAAACACGGTGGATAAAAGGCGGCGATAAATCTTAACACGATGGCGTCATAGACTTTCGCTTCCTCAGCGCTCAAGTTACTGGGCAGCATCGTAGTTGGGATAATGGCATGGTGATCGCTGACCTTAGCATCATTAAAATAACGTTTACCAAGATTTAAGGCCTCCAGATTTAAAGGCGCTATTTGCTCACTAAAGTTACGGCGCAAAGTCTCCAGCAAGGGTTTAATGCTGGGCTTCATATCTTGCGTTAGGCAGCGACTATCGGTACGCGGATAGGTGACGTGTTTTTTTTCGTATAACTGCTGAGTTAGCGTTAAGGTTTGATCAGCCGTCAAACCATAACGAATGTTTAGATCTTTTTGTAATTCGGTTAAATCATACAATAACGGTGGATGAACTTGCTCGCGCTTACCTTTAACCGAGGTAATTTCAAGCGGATGCGGCTCAATTTGCTTTAATAAACTGTCAGCCTCAGCTTGCTGCTCAAAACGGCCACCGACATACTGGAAATCAACCGCTCGATACAGGGTATATAATTCCCAGAAATCTTTAGGGACAAACTGAGCAATCTCTAAATCTTTTTGTACGATTAGCGCTAGCACCGGCGTTTGTACGCGGCCTATAGTCCAAAGACTTCCATATTGACCAAACTTAAGCGTATACAAACGCGTGGCATTTAATCCGACGATCCAATCGGATTCACTGCGACATTTTGCGGCACGGTAAAGGCCTTCTTGGCTAAAACCTTTTTGGATCGCTTCATCAGTTAAAGAGCTAATCCATAAACGTTTGATGGGTTTTTCTAAGCACTCAGCCCACGACAAGATATAGCGAAAAATTAACTCCCCTTCCCTACCGGCATCGGTGGCACAGATGATTTCATCAGCAGGCAAAAATAATCGCTTAATAATATTGAGTTGTTTTTGCGCCGACTCATCACCGCGTGCTTTCAAGCCAAACGGCTCGGGAATCATAGGCAAGGCGTCTAAGGACCAACGCTTCCATTCGGGATGATATTCATCAGGCTCTTTGAGCTCTACCAAATGCCCAAAAGCCCAAGTAATTTGATAGCCATTGCCTTCAAAATAACCATCCTTACGGTTGCCGGCCCCAACAATTTTAGCAATTTCCTTGGCAACACTTGGCTTTTCGGCTATACAAAGTTTCATATATTTACTTGATAAAAAATTGTTTTTTAATTAGATAAAAAGTTAAAGTTTATAATATATACCTTA
>JAPLRA010000360.1 GCA_026399445.1 Sulfuritalea sp. | reverse complement strand
TTTCCAGAGGGATGAACCAGGAGTCATACGAGCCGGGGTGGGACACCACGCCGAGGCAGTTCGCGCCGAGGAAAATCGGGCCGCCGCCCGGCTTGCCGTGGGCCGTGTTGATACGTTCGGCCAATGCGGCGGCGGGCTCCCGGCTGGCCTTGGTTTCGCCCAGGCTGCCGGGAATCAGCATCACCGATTCGACAGCGTCGGTCTCGATGATTTCATCGACCAGTTCATACACGGCGCTGGCAGCGACCGCCACGATCAGCAGATCGAGCTTGTGGTCCAGCGCCTTCAGGCTGTCGACGCACTTGATGCCATCGATCTCGGTTTCGCCCGGACGAATGATGCACAAGCGCTCCTTGCTGTAGCCGCTGCCCATCAGGTTGCGCAGAATGATCCGGCCGAAATTCATGTTGGCGGACGAGACACCGATGATGCCGATCGACGCCGGATGAATGAGTTTGGCGATCTTGTGGATGGGGCGGGGCAGGCGACTCGCAGTAGGCGTGCCGAACTCGCAACGCGCTGTGTGTACCGTAAGCCCGTCGCCAACGTGGGCGGGGTTGAGCTCAAGACTCTGCAACACGACCTCGGCGTCGGGATTGCCCGGCGAAAAGGCTTTGGCGAATTGGAGAATGTGTTCGAAGCAGGTCTTTAGCGGGGCGTCAGGGGAACTGCCATCTGCTTGCCGGCCGATCCGGGCAAGCCGCTGATACGCCAGGGTGCGCTTGAATAGATCCAGAAAGTCTGCCGCATCGGTCAGCTCGACGGCCGCGTAGACCGAGGCGCGATCCTTTTTGAAGTTGCTTTCATCCAGATCGGCATCGGGTCCGCCCGTGCCGGCACTGATGACCATGCCGAATTCGCGGGTTTTGTTCAGGCTGATGCGAAGCGCCAGCGGGCCCGGCGGTACAGCCGGGTCGAAGCTGATGTCCAGACCCGAAAGCAGGGCGCCCAGTTCGGCCTGGTTCAGGGTGTTGCGTCCGGAGGCGGCTGCCTGGCGGAACAATCCAGTCATTGCCGGGTTCTTCGCGGCGGCGCTTGTTCCGGACTGCGGTGGATTGCTCATGCTCGTGACTCCCTGAATGCCGCGCGATCAGCGAATGCTGCAAGGGGTCACTATAACAGATACAGAAAATACGATTAAGTTTAGTCTTAATGTATCGGTTGATATCCATCAAGTTGCCGGGATTCAGGATATGCCCGATGCGGAAGGCGGCTCCAGCCCGCCAAAGCGCTCGTAAAAATACGGTGCTGCGGGAGGCAACTGGCCGTTGGCGGTCTCGCATACCGAGAGCAGATGCTGTTGAGCCAGCGGGTAGGTAATGCTGTAAAGCTCGCGGCACAACTGGCGCGCAACGCCCCCGCTCCAGTTGGCGGGGAGCAACTGCGAAGGCAACTGCGGATCGTGCAACAGTGCGCGGCGGAAGTCGTGCATGAGGAGCGTCTGCACCAGAAAACACTGCTCGGGATCGAGGTTGCTGGCTGCGCGCAGGGTTCGAAGTGCCGGCCGGAACAGTTCTATGAAGTCGAGGTACTTGGCGGAGAGAGCCTCCAGATTCCAGCATTCATGCACCAACTCCTGCAACGGCTTGCTGGTAAGTGCGCTGATATTCACGGCCTTCATCGCTACGACCTTGTCGTGAGCGCCTGTTTCCTGAAGGATGTCGAGCAAGGCTTCGGTGTCGGCGGAGGGGTGCGCGAGTATGCCCGAGGCCAGCGCGCCGTAGCCTGCCCAGGCCAGCTCCTTGCGCAAGGCGTCGCGTTGGGTGCCGCTTAGTGAAGAAGGGATCATCACCAGTTGCCACTCTCCGGTCCAGGTGTCCTGCGGCGCGAAATAAATCCGGCGATACGCATGTTCGAAGCGGCGTCGGCCGGAGGTGGTCAGGCTGTAATAGCTTTTTCGGCCCAATTGCTCCGAAACCAGCCATTTCTCCTGGGACAGGCGATAGACGCTGGTGCGCACCATGCGCTCGTTGAGGCCGAGCGGTTGCACCAGCTTGATAAAGCTCCCCAGCCAGACCGTCCCGCCGTGCGGGGCGATGAAGTCGCCATAGACCGTGATGATCAGCGAGTTGGCGCGGGTAGGGTGGTGATCGAGGAAGTCCTTGATCCACTGGCTGATATATCGGCTCTTCACATTATTCCTATACGGGAGACTCGCGCCTTCCAGGGTCGGTGCGGCTTGATCCGAGGTCGAATCGGCCCAGGCATTGTAGGGGATGTATCTCGGTTCAGGACGCAGTATAAGATAACTCTTATGTGATACAAAATGATTGCATTGCAATTGGGTAAAGTGTATCGTAATAGAAGTAGGGGTAAGTTTGGCTCCTGCAATCTCAGGCGAGGCGGGCGATGGAACGCGAAGCGGCTGTGGGCATCGAGGCACATAACAGGTACGGCGCACAGCGCTGGGCGGGTGGCGTTGCTACCCCCTCACTGGAGACGGTCGCCGAAGAGGTGCCTGTGGCGCTGGTGTACAACGGCATTTCCCACGCGGTCATGCTTGCCACACCGCAGGATCTGGAAGATTTCGCCCTCGGCTTCAGCCTCAGCGAATGCATCGTTGGGCGCCCCGGTGAGATTCACGATCTGGAGATCATCGAGCGGGATAACGGCATCGAAGTGCAGATGCAGCTCTCCGCCGAGCGCGCTCATGTCCTCAAGGAACATCGGCGAACGCTTTCCGGGCGCACCGGTTGCGGTCTATGCGGCATGGAAAGCCTTGATCAACTGGCCAAGCGGGTCGCTACCGTCCGCTCGTCCGCGGTATTGAGTGAAGATGCTCTGCCCTGCGCCCTGTCTGCCTTGCAGGGAATGCAGCATCTTTTCCATCTGACGGGCGCAGTGCATGCGGCCGCCTGGTGTGACTTCAACGGCGAGATCGATCTGGTACGGGAGGACGTCGGGCGTCACAACGCGCTCGACAAACTGATTGGCTCCCTGGCCTCGCAACGCAAGGCTTTCGACGGCGGCTTCGTCCTCATGACCAGTCGCGCCAGTTACGA
>JAPLRA010000329.1:4958-12426 GCA_026399445.1 Sulfuritalea sp. | reverse complement strand
GCCGCCAGAGCGCCTTCGTCGCAAAATCGCGACGAAGCGACGCTGCCAAGGGCTAGCGGTGCGCGTCGCGAACCGACTGCTCCAGTTCGGTGAATGCCTCGCCGACATAGTCGCTCAACTTTTCCAGATTGGGCAGCTCGTCGGTTGCGATCAAACCGAAAAACAACTGCCCGGCGTAGCTGAACAAGGTGATGTTGAGCAGGTTGCTCGGCGGCAGGGTGCTGATCGGATGCATCTCCTCCATCCGCGCGCCTTTGATGTACAGGTACTCCTTCGGTCCGGGGACGTTGGAGACCAGGGTATTGCCCATCGGCGGTGTACGCTCGCTCAACTGCAGCATCTCGGCGATTTGCCCGACCAGGCCGGTAATGATGGTGTAGGACTCGATGGCTTCCGGCGCCACGCTGTCGATCATGGTCCTGACGTTGCGTAGTGAAAAACCGATGTTGCGCAAGCGGACGTAGGGATCATCGGTCGGTGGTGACAAGTCGACCTGGATAATGCCGATTTTGTTGCCCGCCGCCTTCTCGCCTTCCGGCCGCAGATTGACCGGCATCTGTATCGTGATCGGCCGCTTCAACCTGACCCCCTGATCCTGGAGATAGCGATGCAGCGCCCCATCGAGACAGGTCAGAGCGATGTGATTGAGTGTCGACCGGGTACTGGCGCGGATCCGATTGACGCGATCCATCGAAACCGCGGCGGATGCAAACTGGCGGCCCGAGGTGACCTGCCCGGTCAGCGGCGTATGTTCGCTATGGACAAAGGGCAAGGCGATGGCATTCTTGGTGAGTTTCACGCTTTCAAGCAGCAGCATGGTGGCCAAACGCCCTATGCCGAGAAAGCGCTTGCTGGTCACCGCCACCGACTTCCACGCGGACTGCAACATCTCCTGCTTCAGCCGGGTGCGCTGGCTGGCGCCACGGACATGCTTGAGGGTCCAGACCGGCCTCAGTTCAAGATCGTCGGCCGACTCGGCGAGGCCTTCCGCAGTCCATCGCGCCATGGTCACCCCGTCTGCGCAGGCGTGGTGCATCTTCTGGTAGATGGCAAAGCGCCCTTCGCTCATGCCATCGATGACATGGAATTCCCACAGGGGACGCGATCGATCCAGCATCGGTGTATGCAATTCAGATACCCACCGGTACAGTTCGGCGCGGTCGTTCTCCCCGGCGGCCAGCTTGTGATAGAAGATGTGCTGCTTGAGGTCGATTGACTCGCAGGTCTGCCAGCTCGGCATCGCGGTGAGCGAGAACCTGATCACCCGGTTGAACGGCGCCTCGACGTCGGTGAGCGTCAGCATCTCCTTGTAAATATTTTTGACGAAGCCGGCCGGAGCCTTGGGCGGTTTCTTGCAGATCAGCAAGCCACCGACGTGCTTGGGGCTCGCTTGCGATTCGGCAATGAAAAAGCCCAGGTCCAGCAGAGACAGCTTGTTCATGGTTTTTCCTTTGCGCGCCCTGGTCTGCGCTGTAGTCCGGTAAATCGGAAATGCCGCGTGCCCGGTGCAGGTCGGACGTGACACAGTCTAAAGTATCCACACCAACCCGGTGCTGCCGCAACGTGATGCAATATCATGCGCTGGCGCACATAGCCACTTTCTGGAGACATTCGCATGAGCGGAATGCTGATTATCGGAGCCGGCCTGGCCGGACTCACCGTGGCCGAGACGCTGCGGGCCGAAGGCTACGAGGGAGCGATTACCCTGATCGGCAATGAAGCGCATGCGCCCTACCAGCGTCCGCCCTTGTCCAAGGGCTACCTGCTTGGCGATACCAGCGAAGCGCAACTGATGATGCGCACACCCGAGATGCTGGGCAGGAAGAACATCGACCTGAAATTCGGCGTTGGCGCTACGGCGATTGACCGCGCCTCGAAGCAGGTGCGACTGAGTGATGGGGCAACAGTGACCTACGAGGGCCTTGCGCTTTGCTCCGGCGCACGTCTGCGGCCGCTGCCGCTGGCCGGAGCCGAGTGGNNTGCCGCTGGCCGGAGCCGAGTGGCAAGGTGTGCGCGGCCTGCGCTCGCTGGATGACGCGAAGGCAATCGCGGCGGCATTGGAAACCGCGCAGAACGTGGTGATCATCGGCGGCGGGTTCATCGGTCTCGAAGTCGCTGCCGTCGCACGCAAGAAGGGAAAACAGGTCACCGTGCTGGAAGCCGCCGACCGCCTCATGGCGCGCGTCGTTCCATCTCTGATTTCGCAGTTCTACCTGGATCTGCACACGAGCCATGGCGTCGAAGTGGTGCTCGGCGCCATGGCTTCGGAACTGGTCGGCAAGGGAGGCCATATCTCCGCCGTCAGGACAAACGACGGTCGCGAGTTTGCCGCCGACCTGCTGCTGGTCGGCATCGGCATCGTTCCCAATGCCGAACTGGCGGAGGCCGCGGGGCTGGAGGTGAATGGCGGCATCGTGGTCGACGCCTGCGGCCGTACCTCCGACCCGGCCATCGTCGCCGCCGGCGACTGCGCAGTGCGGCGCCTGGACGACGGCAGCCTGCGCCGTCTCGAGTCGGTGCAGAACGCCCTTGAGCAGGGCAAGTCCGCCGCCACCGCGTTGCTGGGCCGCGAACGACCCTTCAATGCGGCACCGTGGTTCTGGTCCGATCAATATGACGTCAAGCTGCAGATGGCGGGGCTGACCGCGGGCTTCGATCGCGTGGTGACCCGCGGTGACGCGACAAGCAGCAAGTTCTCGGCCTACTACTTCAAAGCCGGGAAACTGATCGCCATCGACTCGCTGAACCAGCCGGGCGACCACATGAGCGGCCGCAAGCTTCTGGACAAGGGAGTATCCCCCACCCCCGAGCAAGCGGCCGATACGACCTTCGATCCAGGTTCGCTGCTGGTCTGACGTCTATTTGACCTGAGGCGCGGGTGCGTTCTGCCTGCGTTGCTTCTTCACCTGAAACAGGCGGTTCAGGCCAAAAAATCCAGAGGCGCAAAGCGGGTACCCAGCGCGTCCCGTGATTCCAGACGCCACCAGCGATCCAGCACGGTGGCATAGAGCCGGCGATAATCGACATTGAATTCCATATTGCCACTGGCGTCGAGCCGCGCCAGGTTCGGCGACTCGCCATATACGCCGCCGCGCACGGCGCCCCCCATGGCGAAATGCACATTGGCGGTGCCGTGATCGGTGCCATTGCTCTGGTTCTCCTTCGGCCTCCGGCCGAACTCGGCGTAGGTCATCACCAGAGTGCGGTCCCACAGCTTGAGTTCGATCAGCGCCGAGCGCAGCGCGGATAGACCTTCGGCCAACTCTTTCAGCAAGTTGCCATGTGTTCCCGGCTGGTTCTGATGCGTATCGAAGCCAGCCAGCGTCAGACGCAGCGCAGCCACCTCGGCGCCGCTTCCCGCTACCTGGCAGGCGGTTTTGACCGTCGCCCCGAATCCGGTGCGCGGAAACTCGGTGCTGAAGGCAAAGGCCGGCCCTGTCGTATTGAGTTTCGCCGCCGCCTGCCGGATGTCGGCCTCGACGCGCTGGATGTGCGCCAGCGCCCCGCCGCCCATGGCGCCGCCGCCTTCCGCGAGGCGCGCCAGGCGGCCGAATTGCTCCGGATTGGACAAGACCACCACGCGCCGCCCGCCGACGAAAGGCCCCATGTCCTGGCTGCCGACCACCACCGCATCAGCGGCAAACGCACTCGGCGGCGGCGTCCGCACGAAACTGCGCGCCAGCCAGCCTTGCTGCAGATACTCGTCGCTCTTCGATGCCGTGTCCCATATTTCGATCGAACGGAAATGCGAGAGGTTGGGATTCGGATAGCCGACGCCCTGCACCACCGCCAGTTCCTTTGCCTGCCACAGTGGCAGCAAGGCTTGCAGCGAGGGATGAAAGCCCAGCCGCTCGGAGATCGGCAGCACCTCTTCACGCTTGATCCCGATGCGTGGCCGCAAGGCGTAGTAGTCCGGATCGGCGTAAGGCACCACGGTATTCAGGCCGTCGTTGCCGCCCTTGAGCTCAACCAGAATCAGTAGGCGCTGATAGGGCGTCGATCCGACGGCTGCCGCCAGATTGGGCGCCAGCGCGAGCAGGCCGGCGCCACGGAGACAGTTCAGGAACTCGCGCCGCTTCATGCTGCCGTCCTCATTTGAGCTGATACGCGGGATCGAGCAGGACCTCACGCAAGCCCATGCGGCCTTCGCGCCGCAGCAGGCGTTCGGCCAGCTGTTTCCTCTGCAGCAGCGTGCTGCTGTTGATCCAGGTTTCGCCGCCCGGCCAGCCCTTGACGTTGGGCGGGGCGAAGAGGTCCTGCCCCAATTGACGCAGGGCAATGGCCAGATGTTGTGACTCGGGAGGTTCGACCTCCAATGAATTCAGCGTCCCCAGCACCCAATCCACCGGCGACTTGACCAGCGCCAGGCGGTTCTCCGCAGCCCAGAACGCCCGGCTGCCGAAGATCTCGCGCAAGGCCACGCGCATGTCGTAGCCGGAATCACGGAAACGGCGCGCAATCCGACGCGTCTCGCTTTCGTCCGGGGCCGGCGAGACGAACTCGCGCCACAATTTGCGCACCACAAACTCGGCGGTTTGCGGCTGCGCCAGCAGGATATCCAGCACCGCATCGCCATCGAGATTGCCGCTCACGCCCAGCACAGTCTTGTTGCCGTTGTCGTGGGCGAAGGGGCGCCAGCGAAACTCGCCCGTATCCGGTTCGATGCTCCAACCGGTGAAGGCACGCGCGGCCTCTTTGACGTCATGCTCGGTGTAATGTCCTTCGCCCAGCGTGAACAGTTCCATCACCTCGCGGGCGAAGTTCTCGTTGGGGCTGCCCTTGCGGTTGGTCGCCGAGTCGAGATAGACCACCATCGCCGGGTCCTTGCCAACGGCGTGCAGCAGTTCGCCGAAATGCCCTAGTGCGTGCCGACGCAACAGACGATTCTGGTCCAGCATCAGCTTCGCGCTTTTGACTTTCTGCAGGCTGGACACAAAATGGTTGTGCCAGAACAGGGTCATGCGTTCGCGCAACTGTTCGGCCGGTGTCGCTGCGCCGAGCATGGCGCCGAGCCACCAGGCGCGCAGCGCCAGCGCGCTGCGAACCTGCGTCTCCTTGCGCTCCTCGTCGGACAAGGCGCGCAGGCGTGACGGCGGCAGGTAGTCGCTCAGTTCGGCCGGGGGCGACGCAACCGGTTCGGCTCGCGTCTCCGCCAGCAGGCGTTCAATCGCCGCCTCGCGGGATAGCGTGGCGAATCCGGCCAGATCTGCGGGGCGCGCACCGAAGCCGGCCCGGCCCAGCAAGTGTTGCGCATCATCCGCGCCCATGGAACCCATGGACGCCGCATACGCAGGCAAGGTCGACGACGCCAGCATGATCACGATGATGCGCAACACGGATTGCATGGATTGGACTCCAGACTTGATGGAACGCATCCTCGACCCCGTCTGTAAGCGAATTGTTGATCAAACCGGACGAGTTGTAAGTCCATGTTTCGGCGCTCGCCGAGCGGCAGCAAGATCAGGTGTTGTCTCCAAAGCCCGCGCGGCTTATAGTCCGCAATCAGATGAAAACCCCGGCCCGAATTATCCCTATCCGTAGTACGCCCATGGCCGCGCCGCTCATCGGCCACGACCTTGCTCCGCTCGACGGCGCGCTGATCGACCGGCGCGGCCGGCGCGTGCGCGACTTGCGCATCTCAGTCACCGACCGCTGCAATTTCCGCTGCGTGTATTGCATGCCGAAGTCCGTGTTCGACCATGAATACAACTTCCTGCCGCGCGCCAACCTGCTCTCCTTCGAGGAAATCTTCCGCGTCGCGCACATATTCGTCGATCATGGTGTGGAAAAGATCCGCATCACCGGCGGCGAACCGCTGCTGCGCCGGCATATCGAAAACCTGATCGAAAAGCTGGCGAAGCTGCCGGTGGAACTGACGCTGACCACCAACGGCTCACTGCTGGCCAAAAAGGCGCGTGCTCTGAAGGATGCCGGACTGACTCGCGTCACGGTCAGCCTCGACGGCATCGACGACGCCGTGTTCAAGCGCATGAACGATGTCGACTACCCGGTCGGCGACGTGCTCGACGGCATCGAGGCGGCTGCGGCCGCCGGCCTCGCGCCGATCAAGGTGAATTGCGTGGTCAAGCGCGGCAGCAACGACGACCAGATCCTGCCGCTGGCACGCCACTTCCGCAACAGCGGCCACATCCTGCGCTTCATCGAATTCATGGACGTCGGCAGTTCCAACGGCTGGCGCATGGACGAGGTTCTGCCTTCGGCCGACGTCATCGCCCGCATCCATGAAGAGTTTCCGCTCGAAGCCATCGATGCGAACTACCACGGCGAAGTCGCCGAACGCTGGCGCTACAAGGACGGCGCCGGCGAGATCGGCGTCATCTCGTCGGTGACGCAAGCCTTCTGCTCCACCTGTACCCGCATCCGGCTATCCACCGAGGGCCAGCTCTACACCTGCCTGTTCGCCCAGGGCGGCCACGACCTGCGCGGTGCATTGCGCCGTGGTGCCGGCGACGAGCAATTGCGACGCGTGATCGCCGCCGTCTGGCGCGAACGCGATGACCGCTATTCCGAAATTCGCACGGCCGCCACCGCGCTGCCCGACGCTCCTGGAAAAATTGAAATGTCCTACATCGGTGGCTGATCCGCTGCCGTCCGCCAATTCGCACCACACCATGACCTCCATCCTCCAAGCCCTCTCCTGCGCCGACAACTACGACCCCAACTCGCTGCACGTCGATCGCGCCCGCGACCTGATCCTCGACCTGCTGAAGCCCGTCAGCGGCCATGAGCGTGTATTCGTCCGCCAGGCATTGGATCGGGTCCTGGCCGAGGACGTCATCTCGCCGATCGATGTGCCGACCCACGACAACTCGGCCATGGACGGCTGGGCACTGCGCTCCTGCGATCTGGCCGCAAGCGACGAAGCTGCGGGCGAGACGCGCCTGAAGAACATCGGCACCGCCTTTGCCGGCCGCGCCTTCGAAGGGAAAGTCGGCCCTGGCGACACGGTGAGAATCATGACCGGCGGCGTCCTGCCGCAAGACGTCGATTGCGTGGTGATCCAGGAAGTGGTGCGGGTCGAGAACGATGTCGTCATCATCCCGTCCGGCCAACGCAAAGAACAGAACATCCGTCGGGCCGGCGAGGACCTCAAGGCCGGTCGACCGGCCGTGCCCGCAGGCAAGAAGCTTCGCCCCGCCGAGATTGGCATCATCGCCTCGCTCGGCGTCGCCGAACTTTCCGTGCGCCGCCGCGTGCGTGTCGCGCTGTTTTCAACCGGCGACGAGCTGTGCTCGATCGGCACGCCGCTGGCGCCCGGCGCAGTGTACGACAGCAACCGCTACACGCTGTGGGGCATGCTCACCCGCCTCAACTGCGAGGTAATTGACATGGGCGTGGTGAAGGACGACCCCGCTTCACTGGAAGCAGCCTTCCGCGAAGCGGCGGGTTGCGCCGATGCGATCATCACCAGCGGCGGCGTCTCGGTCGGCGAAGCCGACTTCATCAA
>JAPLRA010000329.1:0-4905 GCA_026399445.1 Sulfuritalea sp. | reverse complement strand
TCACCAGCGGCGGCGTCTCGGTCGGCGAGGCCGACTTCATCAAGCAACTGATGGCCCAACTCGGCGAAGTCGCCTTCTGGAAAATCGCCATGAAGCCGGGTCGCCCCATGGCTTTCGGTCGCATCCAACCCGACGGCGCGGACCGCCCCGGCGCGTGGCTGTTCGGCCTGCCGGGCAACCCGGTCGCGGTGATGGTCACCTTCTACCAGTTCGTGCTGCCGGCGATTCTCAAGCTTTCCGGCGTCGATCCGGTCAAGCCCTTCCCCGCCTTTCCCGCACGCTGTACCGAGCCCATGAAAAAGGGCCGCGGCCGCACCGAATTCCAGCGCGGCATCCTGTTCCAGGAAAACGGCGAGTGGCGCGTGCGCCCCACCGGCGCGCAAGGTTCAGGCGTGCTGCGCTCGATGTCGGAGGCGGATTGCTTCATCGTGCTGGAACACGATCGAGAGAAAGTCGGCGCTGGCGATACGGTGAATGTGCAGTTGATGAACGGGCTGGTCTAAGCCACGTTCACTCCGCAATCTCGGCGCTGCGAATCTGCGCCCGCACTTGGGCGAGGCTGGCGTTCAAATCGGGCAACCTGACGCCCATGGCCACCAGCACCGATTGCCCCGGCTGCAAGCTACCGGAAATCGAGTATTCCCGACTGAAACCGCCCTGCGGCACGGCGCCGACCACGCGCAGGTTGCGTAGCGCCAACGAGCTGCGGTTGGTGACACGCAGCCCCAGATTGCCGTTGCCGTCCGCGACCGGCTCGACCTGCACATAGCTGCCCGGATTGCGCGGCAGATCGAGGCGGGTCAGCTCCAGGCCGGCACGCTTGCCGACATCCGACTCCGAATTCGCGGCGAGCTTGAAATGCTCGATGGCCTTGGCGGGATTGTTGGCGCTGCGCGCCAGGGTGCCCAGCACCAAATGCGCGGCGGCCGTCGGCAGCAAGGCATTGCTGCGCTCGAGATCGCTTTGCGCCCCGGCCGCATTGCCCAGGCGCTGGCGCGTCAGGCCGCGGTTCAGGTGATAGGCGTAGTAGTCGCCATTGCGCTTGATCGCCTCGCCGTATTCCTGCTCGGCCTCCGCCGTGCGCCCGAGCTTCTTCAGGGCATCGCCGCGCAGCGCATAGAACATCGCTTCGCGCGGCTCCAGCTTGATGGCCTGCTCGGCCTTCGCCAATGCCTCGGCTGGATCTTTCTCCAACAGCTTGCGGCCTTCGTCGTGGGCCGCGNNNNTAGGCCGGCTTCGAGTGCAGCAGAAAGGCGATCTTGCGCTGATACGCATCCTCCCCGCGATACAGGCCCGCCGGCAGAGCTGCGGCCATTTTACGGTTGGCCTCGACGCGCTCCTGTGACGGCGGGTGGGTAGCGAACATGCCTGTCAGCCAATTGGCCGATTTGTCGCCTGACAGGCGTACAAAGGTTTCCTGCAGTTCCACCGCCGCCTTCGGATCGTAGCCGGCACGCACCATGTAGTCGATGCCATAGTGATCTGCCTCCAGTTCATGTTCGCGGCTGAAACGCAGGCCGAGCAGCGCCGCCCCGCCTGCAGCGGCGAATTCGACCAGATCGGAATGCTTGCGGTCGGACGCCAGCACCGAGATGACCGCCGCCCCGGCGGACAGCAGGATGCCCCGCTCCATCGAGCTCGCGCCGTGGCGCGCGGCGGCGTGCACGATTTCGTGCGACAGCACGGCGGCCAACTCCGCCTCGCTCTTCAACTCCGTCAGCAGGCCGCGATTTACCGCCAGCTTGCCCCCCGGCAAGGCCCACGCATTGGGCACCGAATCATTGATGACGACGAACTCGAAGGGCAGCGTGGGCCGGTCGCTGACCCGCACCAGTTTCTGTCCGACCTCATTGACATAGGCGGTGAGCGCAGGATCGAGGATGAACTTGCCGCCGGCCGATTGCTGGTTCTGCAGGTACTGCTGGGTGCCGAGCCGGATTTCCTGTTGCTCCGATACCCAGGACAGTTCGGACTTCTTGGTCACCGGATTGGTGGCGCAGCCGGTGACCAGCATGGCCAGCACGAGGCTGGTGACAAGCCATCCGGGAAAGAATGTAGAACGCCGGTTCATGAGCGGAGTTTACGCAGTTTCACAGGCCGCACGCGGCCGCCGCGATATCGAGCGAGCGCAGCCGAAGCTCCGGATCGAAGATGTCGCAGACCAGAATCAGTTCGTCGGCCATGGTTTCCTGCTGCAATTTTTCCAGCCCGGCGGTCACGGTTTGCGGACCGCCGATCACCGCGGCGGCAAGGACTTCGTCGATCGCGGCCCGCTCCTGCGGGTGCAGTTGCGACATGAAATTTGCCACCGGCGGCGGCAGGCAGCGACGGTCGCCATGCAGGATGCCGAGCACACGCTGATACACGCTGGTGGCGAGAAGTTCCGCTTCCTCGTCGCTGGGCGCCGCGATCAGCGGCACCCCGATCATCACATAGGGTTGCGCCAGCGTTGTCGACGGTCGAAACCGGCTGCGGTACAAATCGATCGCCTGGTGCAGCAGACGCGGCGCGAAGTGCGAAGCGAAGGCATAGGGCAAGCCGCGCTCCGCCGCCAGCTGGGCGGAGAACAGGCTGGACCCGAGCAGCCAGATCGGCACCTGGGTGCCGGCGCCCGGCATCGCGATGACCTGCTGGCCGGGCTGGGGTTCGCCCAGCAAGCGCTGCAACTCCGCCACATCGCGGGGAAAGTCGTCCTCGGTCTCGACCCGGTCGCGGCGCAGCGCGCGCATGGTGATGCGGTCGGTGCCCGGCGCCCGGCCGAGGCCGAGATCGATGCGGTTCGGATACATCTCTGCCAGCGTGCCGAAGGCTTCCGCCACCACCAGCGGCGCATGGTTGGGCAGCATCACCCCGCCCGAGCCGACACGCATGCGGCGGGTGCCGCCGGCGATGTAGCCCACCAGCACCGCAGTGGCCGAACTCGCGATGCCCGGCATGTTGTGGTGCTCCGCCAGCCAGTTTAGCGCATTGCGCCATATTCCTCCAGACAACGCATGGCGCCTGGATGCAGCCATTCACGGCTCTCCAATACCATCGCGGTATTCTCGATCTTCGTGTCCTGTGCCTGTGGCAGTCGCTCGGCAAACCGAGTTGCGCCAAGATGCAGCGCCCGGCAGAAACGATATGCGAGACCACTGGGAAGAGTCTTTCGTGCCAGGACCAGGCTCCACGAGCCAACCGACTCGATGGCCGAGGTCTGCCCCGGGTAGGCGTTTGGCGGCAGCGTCTGCCGCTGCAGGAAGGGGTATTTGGAGCGGATTCGCATAATCTGGTCGGGGCTCGGCGCAATGAAACGCCCGCCACCGGGCGCAGCCATTGCCGCGATGAAGACCGGCCACCCACTGCCGCCTCCCCACAGCGCCGCAACGCGTCCGTCCCGAAGCAGCGCCGGTCCGTCGCCGGCACGATCAAGCATGATCGGAACAAAATCCCGGTCGATGTCGAGCCCAATACCATCGAGCACATAACGCGCCAATGTCACCAGCCCTGAGCTCCGCGCCCCGAATGCGACGGCGTGCCCGCGCAGATCGTCGATGCTTTGGTAGGGACTGTCGGCGCGCACCACGAACATGCCGGCAGTGGGATACATCGCGGCAACAACGCGCAGATTCGAGTCTTCCCGGGAGCGCGCCGCGAAGGCTTCATGCGCCGCCTCGCCCTGCACCAGCGCCATATCGACCGCATCGGTCGCGAGCAGTTCGAGGTTTTCCATGCTGCCGGCGGTTTTGCGCGTCCTGACGACAAGTTCCGGATCAAGGTCCGCGATCGTCCTGGCCAATGCGTCGCCATAGACCTCGAAGCCGCCACCCGTCGTGGCCGTGCCAAGCGTGAGGGTCGCCTCCTGCGCCAATGCCGGCGATGCCAGCACAGCGAGCAACAGGCAGAGGACGGGCGAACCTGACTTGCTCATGAGCGAATGGCTCCCTGCGCGAAAGACCACCATTCTGCAAGGCACGGCTGATCGCCGCAAGCGGTCAGCCGCGCCATCCATCAGCCACGCGGATCGGGAACAAATCCAGCGTTTGCCGGAAACGGAGTCGGCTCGGCAAGACGCGGCGAAGGAATGATGCCGCGGGCGACGAGATTGGCGCGGGAGTCGTAGTAGATGGTGATGATCTCATCGGGCGAATCGCTGCTGCGCTGGAATTCGGTGTGGCGAGTCGGCGAATACTCGCGTTCGCCGTGGCCGGTGCCGAGCTTCATCGACTTCAACTCGGCCTCGGCGCGCAATCCTGCGCGGGATTCCGACTGGTCCGCACGGCGCTCGGCTAGCGCACCCGCGGCATTCCCCAGGTCGCTTTCAGTTTTTTTTGCCATTGCCGAAGGTGCAGCCGCCGCCTGCCGTCCATCGCCGTCCAAGGCATCGCGCGAGGACTCGTCCCTGGCCAACGGACGCGGCTCGGCGCGCCAGGGCTTTGCCGGCAAGGAATAGGGTGTCATCGCGACGGGTTGCGCGGCCTTCTCGGCGCGGCGTAGCTGTTGGGCAGCGCGGTGAATACGAACTGGGCGACATCGTCCATGCTCTGGCGCCAGCCGCTGATGCCATAACTTTGTCCGCCGTCGATCACATAGCCGGATTGCAGCGTGGCCGCGGTCTGGCCGGTAAGCACGTTGATGCCGTCCACCGACAGCACGGTGAGCACGCGTTCGCCACGCTTGCCCTTGAGTTCGACGGCATAGCGGTCGCCCGGTGTGCCGGCCACATAGAGCTTGCCGTCATGGCGATACGGGGTGAGCCGCTCACCAGTGCTGCGATTGACAATCGATACATCGACCAGTCGCGCGGCAAGCGTGGGCTGGGTGCAGCCGAGCAATGCCAGGAAACTCGCTGTGCCGATAATGCAGGATGCAAGGGTGGGGTTTTTCATGATGTCCTCCGTAGTGGAAAAGGTGTGCGATGTCCGC
>JAPLRA010000118.1 GCA_026399445.1 Sulfuritalea sp. | reverse complement strand
CGGGTTGCGCCCGGCTGGGGCCTGAAACGGTCGACTGCTGCGCTGTGCTAGACTTTCTGCGTCATTGCAACGTATTCAAGACCATGCTCAATCCAAAACTGCTCGACGAAATGTCCGCCCGCGTTTCCTCCCTGTTGGCGGCGACGCCGGCCGGCGACGTCGAGAAAAACATGCGCGCCGCACTCTCCGGCCTGTTTGCCAAACTGGATCTGGTAACTCGCGAAGAGTTCGACGTGCAACGCGAGGTCCTCGCCCGCACCCGCGAGAAGCTGGTCGCGCTCGAAGCGCGCGTCGGCGAACTGGAAGCCCGCAGCCGAGCAAGCCAGCCGAGCTCCAGCGCGACGTAACACCATCGATGTCGCTCGCCGTTCTCCGCTCGCGGGCGCTGGCGGGCCTTGCGGCCCCGGAAGTCACCGTCGAAGTCCATCTCGCCTCGGGCTTGCCGTCATTCACCCTTGTCGGCCTGCCCGACACCGAAGTCAAGGAAGCGCGCGACCGCGTGCGCGCCGCGATCCAGAACTGCGGCTTTGAATTTTCGCAGCGACGCATCACCGTTAATCTGGCGCCGGCCGACCTGCCCAAGGAGTCGGGCCGCTTCGACCTGCCGATCGCGCTGGGCATCCTGATCGCCTCCGGCCAGATCAAGGCCCCCGATCTCGATGGCCACGAATTCGTCGGCGAACTGGCGCTCTCCGGCGAGTTGCGCGCGGTACGCGGTACGCTGGCGATGTGCGCCGCGATCCGGCACGAAGCGGGTATGGATGGCAGCGCGGCGCGCGCCCTCGTCCTGCCTCTGGCAAGCGCCCCGGGAGCCGCGCTGATCGAGGGCATGAGCATCCTGCCGGCAAAAAATCTGCTGCAAGTCTGCGCCCACCTCGCCGGCCGCGAAATGCTGGCGCCCTTCGCCGTGTCGCCAGCGCCGACTTTTGCCCACTATCCGGATCTGGCCGAAGTCAAAGGGCAGGCGCAGGCCAAGCGCGCACTTGAAGTTGCCGCCGCAGGCGGGCATTCACTCCTGATGAGCGGCCCGCCGGGTGCCGGCAAATCGATGCTGGCGCAGCGCCTGCCGGGTCTGCTGCCGCCCATGACATCCGCCGAGGCGCTGGAAAGTGCCGCCGTGCATTCGCTGGCCGGCAGCTTCAAGCTCGCCCACTGGAACCAGCGTCCCTTTCGCGCGCCGCACCACTCGGCATCGAGCGCCGCGCTGGTCGGCGGCGGCGGCACGCCGCGTCCCGGCGAGATTTCCTTGGCGCACAACGGCACGCTGTTCCTCGATGAACTGCCCGAGTTCCAGCGGGGCGTCCTCGAAGCCCTGCGCGAGCCGCTGGAAACCGGACAGATCAACATCGCCCGCGCCGCGCGCCGCGCCGAATTCCCGGCACGCTTTCAACTGGTTGCGGCGATGAATCCCTGCCCCTGCGGCTGGCTAGGCCATCCCGCCGGCAAGTGCCGCTGCACGCCGGACCAGGTGGCGCGCTATCGCGGCAAACTGTCGGGCCCGCTGCTCGACCGCATCGACCTGATGCTTGATGTACCGGCGGTTGCCGAAGCCGATCTCTCTGCCCGCGGCGATGGCGAATCATCGGCAACGGTGCGCGATCGCGTCACGGCGGCCCGCGCCGTGCAGATCGAGCGCCAGGGCAAACCCAATGCGCGCCTCAGCCCGGACGAAGTCGACCGCCATGCGCGCCCCGACGAAGCCGGCGCGCAACTGCTGAAACAGGCCATGGCTCGCCTGTCGCTCACCGCGCGGGCTTATCATCGCATTCTCAAGGTGGCGCGCAGCATCGCCGACCTGGCCGGCATCGAACAAATCAGTTCGGCGCACGTGGCCGAGGCAATCCACTACCGGCGCGGACTCGCCGATTGATGAAACAAAGCGCTACAGGGCGGTCGAGCAAAAGACGCTCTGATGAACCAACTGCGCAGCAAGGCGGTCGAGCAAAGTACGCTCTTCTCGCCGCTGCGAATCCTCGCCGTAGCGGATAGGAGCATTTGTCATGAAATACCGCATCATCCCCGTCACACCCTTTGAACAGAACTGCACCCTGCTCTGGTGCCCCGAAACCATGAAGGGGGCCTTCGTCGATCCCGGCGGCGACATTCAGAAACTGCTGGCGGCAGCGGCTACTGTCGGCGTCACCATCGAGAAGATCCTGCTCACTCACGGCCACATCGACCATGCCGGCGGCGCCGGCGAACTGGCGACGATGCTGGGCGTGCCGATCGAAGGTCCGCAACGTGAGGAGAGCTTCTGGATCGACCAGCTCGTCGTGCAGAGCCGCAGCTTCGGCTTCCCGCCCGCGCAGCCCTTCACACCGGATCGCTGGCTCGAAGACGGCGACTCCGTCACCGTCGGCAAGGAAACCCTGCAGGTGCTCTACACGCCCGGCCACACGCCCGGCCATGTGGTGTTCTTCCACGCGCCGTCGAAACTCGCGCTGGTCGGCGACGTGCTGTTCGCCGGTTCGATCGGCCGCACCGATTTTCCGCGCGGCGATTACCAGACGCTGATCGACTCGATCCATCACAAGCTCTGGCCGCTGGGCGACGATGTCGAATTCATTTCCGGTCACGGGCCGATGTCCACGTTCGGCCATGAGCGCCTGACCAATCCTTTTGTAGGTGATGGAGCCTGACATGTCCCATTCATTCAAATTCTTCCGCGCCGGTGGCTTCGACCAGGTCCGCATCGATACCGCCGCCGACCTGCTGGCCCTCAAGGAGCTCGACCAGAAGCTCTGGGTTGCGCTGTCCTGCCCGGTCAAGGGCATCGAGTTCGACACGCGCACGCTGGCGCTGATCGACACCGACAATGACGGACACCTGCGTGCGCCGGAACTTCTGGCGGCCATCGACTGGGCCGCGGCACGACTGAATGATCCCGGCGTATTGGCGCAGCAACTCGATGGCGTGCCGCTGTCCGCGATCAAGGATGACGACACCACCGCGCAGTTGCTCGCCGCCGCGCGAGGCCTGCTGCAAGACGGCCAGGCCCTGATTTCGGTCTATGCCGCGAGCGCCGCGGAGGCCGAGTACAGTGCCCGCGCGCTGGCCGCGTGGGAAGCCGCCGGCAGTGCGGCGAAACCGCTGGGCGACGCCACCGAGGTCGCCTGCGCCGCCGTCGCCGCCGTCAAGGAAAAGCTCGACGACTTCTTCGTCCGCTGCCGTCTGGCGTCCTTCGACGCGCGGGCCGGCGAGGCGATGAATGCCTCCGACGATGCGCTGAAATCATTGGGCAGCGCCGCGCTGTCAGCGGAACACGCCGACATCGCCGCCCTGCCGCTGGCAAGAGTCGGCGCTGGCGCCACGGCGCCGCTGGGCGCCGGCATCGACTCGGGCATCAACCCGGCCTGGGCCGCGCGCGTCGCCGCCTTCCGCGAGGCCGCCGTGGTGCCGCTGCTCGGCGCCCGCGAAGGGCTCAGCGAATCCGACTGGCTGGCGCTGCAGGACCAGCTCGCGCCCTTTGTCGCCTGGCAGGCGGCCAAGCCCGTCGGCTTGCCGGCCGAGGCCGAGGGCGTGCGCGACCTTGAACGCCTCGCCCGCTACGTGCGCGACCTGCTGCCGCTGGCCAACAACTTCGTCGCCTTCCGCGATTTCTACACGCATCAGGGCAAGGCGACGTTCCAGAT
>JAPLRA010000134.1 GCA_026399445.1 Sulfuritalea sp. | reverse complement strand
TCAACTCCGGCATCACCGCACTGCGCCACGCCGCCTGCAGCAGGCGGCCCAGCCCTTCGGCGGAAATCCGCTCGCGGCGCGACAGGCCGGAACCGTTTTCCAGCACCAGTTCCGGTACGCTCAGGCCGCGCGCGTCGAGCCAGGAGCGAATCGTCGCATCTGCGTCTTCGGCGCTGGCCGGGCGCCGCCCGGCTTCCATGCCCAGCGTCAGGAACAGCTGGCGCGCCATGACGTTGTTGGAGAACTTGTTGATGTCGCGCACCACCTCCGCAAGAGTCGGCGATGGCAACACGCCGACTGCGCGCGCATCCGCCGGCACGGCCCCTTCGCGGACGCCGCCCGTCAGCGAGCCGCCGAGCTCTGCCCACAACTGGAGGAAAACGCCGAGCACGAATTGCGGATGTTCCATCACGGCGATGTTCCAGCGCTGCTCGCCGCAGCTTTGGGGGAAGACGCCGGTCAGCACCAGGCGCGTCGTCGTGCCGTGGCTGAAGGTGTCGGCGCGCAGGCGCTCCTTCCAGTCGCCGCAGCCATTGCCGTTGCCCAGCTTGATCTGGTTGACCAGGTCGAGGGTGGTCGGCGCCGGCTCCATGGCGACCATCAGCGTCTTGTTCGCGAGATCGGGAATCAGTTGCAGCGTGACGGCCTTGAAGTTCACCAGCAAGGCATCCGGCGCGACGTTGTACGGCCGCATCGGTTGCGCGTCGAAGCGTGCCGGGTCAGCCGCGGTGATGGCGAACGCGCTGCGATCTAGTACCAGGTCGCCGCGAATCTCCTTGATGCCGCGCGCGCGTATCTGGCGCAGCAGTCGCTCGAACTGGTCGTAGGTCAGCTTGGGATCGCCGCCGCCGCGAAGGTGCAGGTCGCCTGCCAAGACGCCGTCGTTGAGCGCGCCATTGGCAAAGGCTTCGGTCTTCCAGACATAGGCCGGACCCAGCATGTCGAGCGCGGCGTAGGTGGTCACCAGCTTCATGGTCGAAGCCGGATTCAGGGCGGTGCGTGTGTTAACAGCCAAGCGCGGTTTTGCGGCGTCGACTTCCGCGACCCAGAGGGCGGTTGCCGCCACTGGAATGCCGGCGCCCTTGAGCGCCTGCGCCACAGGGGCAGGCAGGTCGTTGGCGCTTGCATGCAGCGCCCACAGGCAGGCGAAGGAGAAAAGTACTTTGCGCATGACTCCATCTTATAGAATCAGCGACCAGAACGAGGAGAAGATCACGCATGAAAAATCCCGCCTGGCAGCCATCGGTCGCGGCGATACGCGCGGCGAAGATCACCGCCTTCACCGAGTGGCTGGCCACCGAGCGCGGCAGGCATTTCGCCGACTACGATGCGCTCTGGCGCTGGTCGGTGGAGGACCTCGAAGGCTTCTGGGGCGCGGTCTGGGATTACTTCGCGATTCCCGCCGCGACGCCGCGTACGAGGGTTCTCGCCGATGCGCGGATGCCCGGTGCGCAATGGTTTCCCGGCGTGACATTGAACTACGTCGAGCAGGTGTTTCGCCATGTCACTGTGGCGCGTCCGGCCATCGTTTCGCGCAACGAGGCGGGTGTCGACCGGGAAATGGGCTGGCCGGAACTGCAGCGACAGGTCGGCGCGCTGGCCGCGAGTTTGCGTGGCATGGGCGTCAGGCGCGGCGACCGCGTGGTGGCCTACCTGCCCAACATTCCGGAAACCGTCGTCGCCTTTCTTGCGGTGGCCAGCCTCGGCGCCATCTGGTCGGCCTGCTCGCCAGACATGGGGCGCATCGCCGTGCTCGACCGCTTCCGCCAGATCGCGCCGAAAGTGCTGATCGCCGTCGACGGCTACCAATACGGCGGCAAGCCCTACGACCGCCGCGAACTGATCCATGAACTTCTGACCGAACTGCCCAGCATCGATCACATGGTGCTGCTGCCGAGCCTCGATGCGCAGGCCGACTCCGGCGAGTTCGTCAACTGTACGACCTGGGCCGCTGCAACGACAGGCAACGAGCCGCTGCAAATCGAGCACGTACCCTTCGATCATCCGCTGTGGGTCGTCTATTCCTCGGGCACCACCGGGCTGCCTAAACCCATCGTGCATTCGCATGGCGGCATCGTCGTCGAGCACGTCAAGCTCGGCGCCTTTCATCTCGATCTCGGCCCGGAAGATCGCTACCACTGGTACTCGAGCAGTGGCTGGATCATGTGGAATTGCCAGCTCATGGGCCTGCTGATGGGCAGCACCATCTGCATCTACGACGGCAACCCGGGTTGGCCGGACTGGAATGCCCTGTGGCGCTTTGTCGGCGAGAAGCGCGTGACGTTTTTCGGCGCCGGCGCGGCCTTCTTCATGTCCTGCCTCAAGGCGCATGTCGAACCGAATGAAGTTGCCGATCTGTCGGCGCTGCGCATCGTCGGCTCCACCGGTTCGCCCCTGCCGGCGGAAGGCTATCAGTGGATCTACGATCACGTGCGGCCGGACATCTGGATCAATCCGATTTCCGGCGGCACCGATTTCGCCGGTTGCTTCGTCGGCGGCGTGGCGACGCTGCCGGTATATCTGGGCGAGATGCAATGCCGCTGCCTCGGCGCCAGGGTGGAAGCCTTCGACGAAGCCGGCAAGGCGCTGCTCGACGAAGTCGGCGAACTGGTGTGCAGCGCGCCCATGCCGTCGATGCCGCTGAAATTCTGGAACGATCCGGAAGACCGCCGCTACCGCGAGAGCTACTTCGACATGTACCCGGGCGTCTGGCGCCACGGCGACTGGCTGCGCATCACGCCCCACGGCGGCGCGATCATCTATGGCCGTTCCGATGCGACCATCAACCGCCACGGCATCCGCATGGGCACCAGCGAGCTGTATCGCGCCGTCGAGGAACTGCCGCAGGTGC